>JAISRA010000070.1 GCA_031273885.1 Endomicrobium sp. | reverse complement strand
TTGGTGGTATGGATAGAGTTTTCGAAATAGGAAGAAATTTTAGAAATGAAGGTATAGATAAAAATCATAATCCCGAATTTACTATGATGGAACTCTATCAGGCGTATGCCGATTATAACGATATGATGGATCTTACAGAAACATTAATCAGAGTGGCTGCTAAAAAAGTAGGATCTTCTATGAATTTAGAATTTAGAAGAGCAAAGATGTTTGATTTGATAAAAGAATATACGGGGCTTGAGTTGTTGCCTTACGTTGAAAGCGGAGAGATGCTTGGTCAGGTAAAGCGGTTAAATCTTGATTTGCCCGAAGATGCAACTGATAAAAAAATTTTAGACCATCTTTTTGATGAAAAAGTTGTACCTAATTTAACAAATCCTACTTTTGTTACAGATTATCCCGCGGTTTATTCGCCTCTTGCGAAAATTAAATTTGATCAACCTGAAATAGCGGAACGTTTTGAACTTTATATAAATGGTATGGAGATAGGCAATGCCTATTCTGAGCTTAATGATCCTGAATTGCAAAAAATAAGATTTGTGCAACAAATGGAAGCAAAAAAGAAAAACGTGGATGAAATTATGCCATATGATAAGGATTTTATTTTTGCTCTTGAGCAAGGTCTTCCTCCAACAGGCGGATTGGGCATAGGCATAGATAGACTTGTTATGGTTTTAACCGAAGTTGAATCTATCAGAGATGTTATAATATTCCCAGCTATGAGATCTGAATAAATTTCTATGAATATCTTGCCTGTTGAGCTTTTTATAGCGATAAGGTATTTAAAAGCAAGAAAAAAAGGTTTTTTTTCTCTGCTTACAACTTTTATTGCTATAGTTGGCACCACTTTAGGGGTTGCGACTCTCATTATAACACTTGCAGTCATGAGTGGATTTCAACATGATATAAGAAATAAGATTTTGGGCATACAACCTCACATAGTTATTACAAAAGTTGATGGGGGATCGTTTAAAGATTATGCCTTTATTGAAAATAGAATCAGAGTAAATAAATCTGTAGTGAGTATTTCACCGTTTATATATAAGCAAGGGATTATCAGGGGTCTTGAGTCTACGATTTCATCAGGCATAATAATAAAAGCCATAAATTATAAACAAGAAAACAAAACTTTTAATTTTTCAAAACAGATAACAGTTTCAAATATCAATTTTAATGGTAAGAATATAGGTGAAAAATCAATAATTCTTGGAAACGAACTGGCAAAAAATATTGCTGTAAGTGCCGGAGATACTGTAATTTTGATTTTTCCTGGCAGTTTTAGCAACATGCCTAAAATGTACAAATTTAATGTTGCAGCTGTTATACAGTCTGGAATTTATGACTTTGATTCATCGCTTGGTTTTATTGATTTAGAAGAAGGTCAGAAATTATTTGCTATACCTGAAGCTGCAACGGGTTTTGATGTACATGTAAAAAATTTTGACAAAGCTGTTATAACAGCTTTGCAACTTCAAAAAAGTTTATCTTACCAATTTAAAGCAAAAGCATGGATTGAGATGAATAGAAATTTGTTTTCTGCAATGAGGCTTGAAAAAATAATGATGTTTATTATTTTAGGACTTATAATAGTCGTTGCTGCATTTAATATTATTTCTAATCTTTTACTTTTAAGTGTTCAGAAATCGAAGGAGATAGGTATTATGTGTGCTATGGGATTTTCAAAATTTTCGGTTTCAAAAATATTTTTCTACGCAGGACTTATAGTGGGTTTGATTGGCACTGCTGTAGGAATTGTGTTAGGTCTTACAATAAGCTTTATATTAAAATATTTTGATATATTTAGGTTGCCAAAAGATGTGTACTATATAGATAAATTGCCTGTATCGATAGTACCGTCAGATATAATTGTGGTTGTAGTAAGTGCGTTTATTATTACAATAATAGCAGGAATTTATCCTGCGTACCAGATTTCAAAATTAGACCCTCTTGAGGCAATAAGATATGGTTAGACGAACAAGTAAAGTAAAAAGTAAGGAATGGAAAATGAAAAAGTAAATAACAGAATATTATTTGGTTGTTTGAAATTAACTTAACTTTGATTGTTGTTTTGTAAAACGTAGTTTTTAAATAATCCGGATATTTTGTTGTGGTATTATTGCTCACTATTTATCAATGGATAAACGAAACGAAATTTTTCAACCTATGTACTGTTAATTTAGGTAGCTAGCTGTTATCCGAAATAGTGAAGCTAAAATTGGGAATAAAATTATTAATAAATGAATATAAAAGTTGAAGATTTGAGTAAAAACTATAAGCAAAAAAAATCCCTTGATGTTAAAGTATTAAAGGATATAAAAATTGAAATAACATCGAATCAAAAAATAGCTTTAGTTGGACCCTCAGGAGCCGGTAAAAGCACTTTAATTCATATTTTGGGGCTTATGGACAGACCTACATCAGGTAAAGTTTATATAGATGGTGTTGACTGTTTTGCAGAAGACGATAAATATTTATGTAGTATGAGAAATAAAAATATAGGCTTTGTTTTCCAGTTTCATTATCTCATGCCGGATTTTACTGTTTTAGAAAATATTCTACTTCCTGTGTGGAGTGAGAGAAACGTGAAACTTCAACATGCTCAAAATATTTTAGAAAAAGTAGGGATTTTTC
>JAISRA010000051.1 GCA_031273885.1 Endomicrobium sp. | reverse complement strand
GAACAGCAGATAAAGTGTATAAATTCTGGTATTTATTGTTTCGATAAAAATTTATGGGAAGCCCTTTTAAAAGTTAAGTCTGATAATGCAAAAAAAGAGTATTACATAACTGACACAATTGCTATATTAAAAGAATTAGGCAAAAAAACGTCTTTAACTATGGTTGAGGATGAATATGAAATCAAGGGTATAAATAATAGATTGGAACTTTTTCAGGCTGAAGTTATATTGAAAGAGAAAAAAGTGAAAGAACTTTTTGATAACGGCATTAGTATTGTGGATATAGACAGTACATATGTATCTTATGATGCTAAAATCGGCAGGGATACTGTTATTTATCCCGGTGTTTTTATAGATACGGGCGTGTCTATAGGAAAAAATTGTATAATAAAAGGTGTAAGTTATATAAAAGATTCTAAAATTGGCAACGAGAGTATTGTTTCATATTCTTACATAGACGGTGCTGTTATAGATAAAAAAGTTAAAATAGGTCCATTTGCGCATGTAAGACAGGGTTCTGTTTTAAAAGAAAGTGTCAAGATTGGTAATTTTTCAGAAATAAAAAAAGCAACAATAGCAAAGAATTCTAAAGTTAATCATCTTTCTTACATCGGTGATGCACAGATTGGTGAAGATGTGAATATAGGAGCTGGAACAATAACCTGTAATTATGATGGAAAGAAAAAACATAAGACAATTATAGGTTCAAAATCGTTTGTAGGTTCCAATGTTAATTTTGTAGCTCCAGTTAAAATAGGACGAGGTGTGTTAATTGCGGCAGGTTCAACTGTAACATATGATGTGCCATCAGGAAAAATGGCAATTGCAAGGACAAGACAAGAATTAAAACATAGAAAAAAGATTTAAAATATCCTGTTTATTATTTTCAAAGATTTGTTATTGTGAGTTATGAGAGGTATTATGAAACTTAAGATTATTTCAGGGAACGCTAATATTGAACTTGCTAGACGAATTACTCAGAAACTCGGAATTGAGTTGAGCGAAGCAACAGTTGGTCGTTTTAGTGATGGTGAAGTACAAGTTAAAATTATTGATAACGTAAGGGGGGCGGATTGTTATATAATTCAATCTACTAGTTCTCCTGTGAACGAGAATTTAATGGAGCTTTTGATTATTGCAGATGCACTAAGAAGGGCCTCGGCGGCAAGAATAACGGCTGTTGTACCGTATTATGGATATGCAAGGCAAGACAGAAAGGCTGAACCAAGGGTTCCTATTACGGCAAGACTCGTTGCAGATCTTTTTGCTACTGCAGGCATTACAAGGGTTTTGACAATGGATTTACATGCAGGACAAATTCAAGGATTCTTTGATATTCCTGTTGATCATCTTTACGGTAGACCTGTACTTTTGAACTATTTTAAAGAAAAAAAGTTAAATGATGTTGTAGTAGTTTCTCCTGATGCGGGTGGCGTTGAAAGAGCAAGATCTTTTGCTAAACATTTCAATGCAGATTTAGCAATTATTGATAAAAGAAGACCTCGTCCAAACGAGGCTTCTATTATGAATATTATAGGTGAAATAAAAAATAAAACCTGTATAATTTTAGATGACTTAGTTGATACTGCGGGAACTTTAACAAAGGTTGCAGACACTATAAAAGCAAAGGGAGCTGTGAGGGTTTTTGCTGCTGCCTCTCATGGAGTTCTTTCGGGCATTGCAAAACAGAGGATTCAGGCTTCAGCTATAGAAGAGCTTGTCATAACGGATTCTATTCCTTTTTCAAAAGCTGGTCCGACACAAAAAATAGTTGTTTTAAGTATAGCTTCGATTTTGTCAGAAGCTATACTTAGAATTTCAAATGATGAGTCGATAAGTGCACTTTTTTTATAAAAGTTAAAAGTTGTTGAGATTGAAAAGATAATAAGTAAAAATGGTTGAGTCTAAAAATATTGTATTTATTAACAACGATGGAGGATTTAAGTGAAGGAAGTAATCTTAGATGTTGGGTTTAGAGTAGCAGGTTCAAAAGGAAGTTTAGCAGCTTTAAGAAAATGTGGTAAAATTCCCGCTATATTTTATGGCAAAGATATTAAATCTGAGTCTATATATGTTAACTCGAAAACCTTTGTTTCAATAATAGAAGAGAACGGGGCAAATGTCATCATAGATTTAAATTTTAAATCCGGCAGAAAATCTGCGATTGTAAAATCACTGCAGAGAGATATTTTGACTCAAAGTCCTATTCATATAGATTTTCAGTCAATTTCTCTTGCAGATAAAGTTGAGGTTTTGGTACCAATACATATTGATGGTGTTTCCGACAGAGCTAAAAATTTTGGTGGTGTTATGGAATTTATGATTAGAGAAGTCAAAGTTAAAGCACTGCCTAGGAATATACCGCAAAAAATCAGTGTTGATGTTAGCACATTGGGCATAGGAGAGGGAATAACTGTTGGTGATTTGCCTAAATTAAACGGAGTGGATTATATTCAAGATCGGTCAACATTAATTGTTAATGTTGTAGCAGTTGTTGTTGAGGAAGAGAAAATCGCATCGGCAGAGGTTGTAGAAACTCAGCCAGAAATAATCAACAAGGGTAAGAAAGATAAAGAAGAAGGTGAAGAAGGTGTTGCAACAACAGTACATTCTTCAAGTGTAATAAAAAAATAGATTAATTGTTAAAGATAGGCACTACATAATAGAAAGTGATGTTGTTTTAACTTATGAGCAAATATATTAAGCTTTTTGTAGGACTTGGTAATCCGGGGGAAAAATATGAAAATACTCGACATAATCTTGGTTTTCTTGTTTTAGATAAAATAGCAACATCAAAGCATTTTGAGTTTATGACTTGGCGTGATATGGCAAGTGTTTCTTTTTGTAGCGGGTTCGATTATAATAAAATATGGCTTTTAAAGCCTATCACTTTTATGAATATTTCAGGAGCTGTTGTTGCTGCTTTTGCAAAATATTATAAAATTTCTCCGGAAGAAATTTTTATTTTTTATGATGATTTTTCAATACCTCTTGGTGAATACAAGATTAAAGTGTCAGGTTCCGGAGGAGGTCATAACGGTGTAAAGTCTATAATAGAGCATTTGCATGCAAATAATTTTCCAAGAATGAAGCTTGGTATAGGTCCGTTGCCAAAATTTGTACGAACAGCAGATTTTGTGTTGTCAAGGTTTACTAAAGAAGATAAAGAAAAAATAAATTTAATGAAAGGAATGGGAGTTAATATTTTTGATAAAATAAATATATTAGGGCTTGATAAAGCAATTTCAGAATTTTCAAATAAAAAAAGATATTATGATAGAACAAAAACAGAATGATGGAAATTTAAAAGCATTTTATAAAAGAAATGGGTGTGCCAAAGGATATATTAATGGGCCTTGTGGTGGCTTTGTTAGTGGAAAATGCGAAGTGGATTATACGAAGGATTGTGTATGGGTTTTAGTTTACGAGAAATTAAAAAAAAACGGGAATCTAAAGAAATTTGTTAATCAATATGTAGCTCCAGTGTAACAGAAGAAATTAAAGAAATGTTGTCATATATTGTATGTGTAGTATAAGGATAATAAGACGTTGAAATTTAAAGAAAAAATAAAATTAGATAAGTTTTTGATAACTGCAGAATTGTTTCCACCAAAAGGTATTGAAGTCTCTTCTTTTTTACGCAGAGCGGATTATGTGTCCGGTTTGGATGCTGTAAATGTTACTGATAATCAAAGAGCATCTATGAGAGTAGGCTCACTTGCAATGAGCAAAGTTTTGATCGATAAAGGAATAGAGCCTATTTTACAAATTGGTGCGAGAGATAAAAATAGAATTGCCTTGCAATCTGAAATGTTGAGTGCAAACATTTTAGGAATAGAAAATATCTTACTTTTGAGCGGCGATCATCCTTCTATAGGTGAGTATCCAACGGCGAAAGCGGTGTATGATTTAGACACAATACAGCTCATAAAAACAGCGCGGCTTTTGGAAACTGGCGTTGATTTAGCAGGTAAAAATTTATGTGGAAGTCCAAAATTTTGTGTCGGAGCAGTTGTAAATCCGTCAGCTCAGCCGAATGATTTACAAGTTTTAATGCTTGAAAAAAAAATAAAAGCAGGTGTTGAATTTTTTCAAACACAAG
>JAISRA010000003.1 GCA_031273885.1 Endomicrobium sp. | reverse complement strand
TTTGGGTAGCTTCAAGTGATTATAAAGAAGATATAAGAATATCAGACGAAATTATAAAAGGTTTAAGTGATACCTATAGAAAAATAAGAAATACTATAAGATTCCTGCTTGGGAATATTTGTGATTTTCAAATAGAAAAAGCTCTGGTTTATAAAGACATGCAAGAAATAGACAAATATGCTTTAAGTGGTCTTCAGCATCTTGTATCTAGTATGACCACTGCTTATGAAAGTTATGAATTTCATAAAGCTGCCACTTATATAAATAATTTCTGCACGGTATTTTTAAGTGGATTTTATTTAGATGTTTTAAAAGATACTCTTTATTGTGATAAAAAATGTAGCAGAGAAAGAAAAAGCGCGCAAGCTGCAATATTTGAAATTTGTTCAGTTATAATAAGACTTATATCGCCGATACTTTCATTTACCGCAGAAGAAGCATGGAGAGAAGTAATAAAATTAGTGCCGAATCTTCCAATGTCTGTTTTTCTTGCTGATTTTCCTGAAACTAACAGTAAATATATTCTTCCTGTCGAAACGCTCAAAAAATGGGAAAAGATATTGCATGTAAGAAAAGAAGTATTATCTGTTTATGAAAAATTAAGACAAGCTAAACTCATTGGTTCAAATCTTGAAGCTTCATTAGATATAATATATGGGGGAAAATATAATGAATTTTTTAAAGATTTAAAATTTGTAGATTTAATTTTAGGAACTTGTGATATAAAGTGCAATATTTCAAAGAAGGAAGACGATTTGGTCATAAAAGCTGCAAGATCAGAATATAAAAAATGCGTAAGGTGTTGGAGATATATAGAAGGCATAAAAGATAATTTGTGTCCAAGATGCTTAGAGGTTGTGTCAAATAAGTGAGAAAAATATTAATATTTGGTGTTATTGCGCTTGTTTTAGATCAGCTTACAAAATTCTTTGTTAATAATTTTGTAAGCTATGGATTGTCAGTAAATGTCATCCATTTTTTTGATTGTTTTAATATTGTAAATCTTCGGAATACAGGAATGGCGTTTAGTATATTTCCAGGCAGAAATTTGTTATTTTCTCTTTTTATATTTATGTTTTTGTTAAGTCTGTTATTGTGGCTTTATAAAGATTGGAATAAGTTAAATAAAGTTCAACAATATGCATTTTGCCTTATTATTGTCGGTGGCTTTGGAAATTTTATTGATAGGTTATTTCGTGGTGCAGTTGTTGATTTCCTTGATTTTGGAATTAAATCTCTAAGATGGCCTTCTTTCAATATTGCTGATTCTTATATTTGTTTAGCTATGATGCTTATTATTATTAACATTTTAATGCCTAGTAATAAACAGAAGGTGTAAATTAATTATGCATCCAATTCTTTTTAACTTAGGAAAAATTACAGTTTTTTCTTATGGTTTTTTTGTTGCTTTAGCTTTTATTGCATCAATTTTATATCTTTCACATTCGCTCGCTAAATCAAAGGAAAAGGTAATTTTGCAAGATGAATTGTATTCTTTGAGTTTGTATATAGCAATTTTTGGCATAATAGGTTCAAGAATTCTTTTTGTCATTATAAATTCGCAAGAGTTTCTTTTATATCCTTTAAATATTTTTAAGTTGTGGCGTGGGGGGCTTGTATATTATGGCGGATTTATGGCTGCAATGATTTTTTCGATAATATATACTAAAAAAAAAACTTACAGATGTTTCAACTGGGAGATTTTTTTGCTCCGGCATTAGCTTTGGGGCATGCTATAGGGAGGATTGGCTGTTTTTTTGCAGGATGTTGTTACGGGAAAGAAAGCAGTTTGCCGTGGTCAGTAGTATTTAACGACAAGAATTCATTGGCTGTTATAGGCGTACATTTACATCCAACGCAGATTTATGAAACACTTGGTAATTTTTTATTATTTACATTTCTAAAATTTTATTGTAGAAAAAAACATAAAGCTGGCATGATTTTTGCAGTTTACCTTATCATGTATTCTGTTTTGAGATTTGTTGTTGAAGTTTTTCGTGGAGATTACAGAGGGATTCAATACTTTGGGTTATCTATATCGCAAGTAATATCAATAGGTTTATTTATATTTGGAGTTTTTATATATGCGAGAAAAAGTAGTATATGAAAAGTTTGAAAGAGAAAGATTAGATTCTTATTTAGCTTCAATATATAAAGATTATTCTCGTTCGTATTTTCAGAAGCTTATTAATAGACAAAAAATTTTTTTAAATGGTAAAACTGTTTTCTCAAGTCATAAATTGAAATACAGTGATACTATAACTTTTGAGTTTGAAACAGAAAAAAAACTTAAAATACACCCTGAAAAGATAAAACTAGATATTATATATGAAGACGATGATATAATTGTAGTAAATAAACAGTGGGGTATTGTAGTTCACCCGTCTTATGGTCATCCGTCAGGTACTTTACTAAATGCTTTAGTGGCTCGTTCTGGCGGGGAATATAATCCCTATTTGGTACATAGACTTGACAAAAATACTTCGGGACTCATTATTTTTGCAAAAAATGAAAAATCTAAAATAAGTGTGGCAAAACAATTTCAAAAAAGAGTTGTAAAAAAAATATATTATGCTGTAGTAAAGGGTACTATTGTTGAAAATAAAGGTAGAATAGAAGCTCCTATTGGAAGATCTCCTAAAAACAGAAAACTAATGTCAGTAAATCCTTTAGCAAGAAAGATGGCTATTACCGAATTTAAAGTTATTGCAAGAAAAGACAATTATACTTTAGTAGAGGTAAGAACTATTACAGGCAGAACGCATCAGATAAGAAGTCACATGAAGTATATAGATCATCCGATTATAGGTGATCAGCAATATGGTGGCCCTGTAATGATCGATAAAAAGCAGTATGAAAGGCATATGTTGCACGCTTACAGTATATCTTTTATACATCCAAGAACTTCGAGAACTGTTGAATTTAAGGCAGAACTTTCAGATGACATAAAAGAAATATTTGACAACTTCTTGTAGTGTGGTGAGTAGATTTAAGTTTAGAGAAATTCTTATCACACCAAGTATGACATATATTTTTTAATTTATGACTGGGTTTTTAGCATTGTAGTTACAATGGCTTTTTTTCAGGAATCCCTGTTTTTCTAGGGAATTGTATAGGAGTATTTTTGTATTTTTTAAATACTAGAATACAATAATCTAATTCTTGCCGGGGCAAAGTATAAGAAATTGTTTTTTCAAGTTGCGCGCCTAAACACTTTAATGCATTTCCTACGGCAGACAATCCTTCTTCCTTGTTTTTAATAGAGTTTTTTGTTTTGTAAACTATAAAATGCCCACCTATTTTTAATAGTGGAATTGAAATTTCTAAGTTAGGAGAAAATTTACATACAGCTCTTGATAAAATAAAATCAAAATGTTGTCTATAAGAGGGCATTTGCCCTATGTCTTCCGCTCGTTTATTTAATATTTCTATATTAAATCCAAGTTTATTACTTACATTTTCAAGAAACTTACACTTTTTTGCTATTGATTCAACTAATGTAAGTCTAATATTAGGTAACACAATTTTAACAGGTAGGCCAGGCATTCCAGCCCCTGTTCCGAGGTCAGCAACTTTTGAATACAAAGTAAATGGCGTTAACCTACTAGTAAGAGTAGGACAAGCAAGAAGATTTGAATTTGTTGTTGTGAAATGTTTTGTGTGATAGTTTATTGTTTCTTCGTTTAAAATATCATTTATGATTTTTGCGCTGTAAAGAGAATCACAAAAATGCCTGTATATTAAATCAGCTTCACTCTTATACGAGATAAGATTAAACACATTATTCCACTCTAAAAGCTTATAAAAATATAATTTAAATTTTTCAAGTATCTCTTCTGAGAAAAAGGGCAAGATATTTTTTACGACATAATCTTGAAATTCTGTAAAAAGTATTCCACTACCCATAATATTTATAATTTTTACAGAGTTTTTATTTGTTCTGTTTATCGTACTTTATCTTTAAAATAAGCTGAGTAGATGCAAGACTGAGCATTACAATGTTTGTTATAATAATCGGCATTTGACCAAGCACGAGGCCATACGTTATCCAAAATATGTTGCTTAGACAAACAATGACAAACATTTGACTCGAAACACCTTTAGCAGACTTAGTTTTAAACGTTTTGTAGACCTGCGGCACAAAAGATATCATAGAAAAAAATCCGGCAATAAAACCTACTAATTCTGTGAAATTCATTATTTTATCTCCTTGTCATTTATCTCTCTATATTTTATTTTTCTTATCAAAAAAAGATTTTATCGCACATACTGAACACAGCTACTTAGACTGAGATGCATATCTGACATTTTTTTTCGCTAAAAAATAAATAACCGTTTTCAAATGTAATATTTTGACAAGACACATTATATCATATAATCACACTTTCTGTATGTATTTATATTAAATCTAAGAATTTTTTAAATAAATTTTTCTTCGACGTATTTATTATATCAAAAATATATCTTAAAAAAAATCTTGTTGTCAAGCTTTTTTACGTACTATTTCTTTTCAATGTGCCTTTAGTATTAGTAAAGTACTGATGATTTTTTGCCAATGGGAATACGTTCCAACAAGTACCTTAGAACCCTATCTTAATTGCATTTAAATAAACTTATTTTTTCAAGAGCGATTTTTGCAATGTCATTAATTCTTATATATATCCATTGTTATCAAACGTTTCAGCAATTTTTTTACCACAACTTTATAGAGTGCTTCTTGTTAAGAAGTGAATATCAACCGTTTTTGTTTTCAATATTTCTTTTCACATCTTTTCTTTTTTTCTGTTTTTGTTTTTCAAGATAAATAGTAAGTATAGCTATGTCAGATGGTTTTATTGCGTATATTCTTGACGCTTGTCCTATAGTTTGAGGGCGTACTTTTATAAATCTCTGTTTTGTTTCAGCAGAAAAAGAATCAATTTTATTATAATCAAAATCTTCAGGAATTTTGCGGTCTTTGTTCTTCTTCATTTTATCTGCCATTTTATTTTGAATTTCAATATAGCCTTTATATTTTTTATGAATTGAAACTTCTTCGTTTGCTTTTTCAAGAGACCATGGAGATAAATTTTCGTCAGTCGGTAGATTTTTCGTTTTACCTTCCTCTATATTAGATAGTGTGCTTTTGTATAGCTTGAACTTCTTATAGGCTTTATTTGATATAAGACCTATCGAATATCCTATATCCATAAGCCTTAAATCACTATTATCATTTCTTATTGAAAGTCTATACTCTGCTCTTGAAGTAAACATCCTGTAAGGTTCATCTACACCTTTTGTTGTTATATCATCTATAAGGATTCCTATGTAAGATTCGTTTCTGGCAAGTATAAGTGGATCTTTGCCTAAAACTTTAAATCCTGCGTTTACGCCTGCGATAAAACCTTGAGCAGCTGCTTCCTCATAACCTGTAGTTCCGTTTATCTGTCCGCCAAGGAAAAGGTTTTCAATGGTTTTTGTTTCCAAAGATTTCTTTATTTGTAACGGGTTTGAATAATCGTATTCAATAGCATAACCGTACCTTATTACTTTTGCATTTTCAAGTCCTGCTATTGAGTTTATCATTTGTTGTTGTAAATCAAAAGGAAGTCCAGTATAAAGACCGTTTAGATACACTTCGTTTGTATTATATCCTTCTGGTTCTGCAAATATATGATGACTTGTTTTTTCAGGATATCGTTCTATTTTTTCTTCAATAGAGGGGCAGTATCTAGGACTTTTGCTGCCTACTTCGCCTATGTCAATGGAAGATAATTCAAGGTTGTTCCCGACTATTTCATGAGTTTTTGAATTTGTGTAAGTAAGCCAACATGAAAGTTGTTTTAAATTTTTTCTCCATTGTTCAATTTTTGTAAAATGGGAAAAAGGTCTTGGCTTTTCATCACCGAGTTGTTCTGTCATTTTTGAATAATCTATAGAAAGCGAATTGATTCTTGGAGTTGTGGTAGTCTTAAATCTTCCAAGCGTTAACCCGCAGTCTTCGGCAAGCGATTTGGATAAATAAGTAGAATGCCTTTCATTAAATCTTCCACCGTTAAAACGCATTTTGCCAAGATGAATGCTACCGTTTAAGAATGTTCCTGTTGTTAACACTACTGCACTTGTATCTATTGTTTCGCCGGTAAGTATTTTTACGCCATGTACTTTTCCGTTCTTTACTATTAAAGAGGTGACTTCAGACTGTAATATTTCAAGATTCGATTGATTTTGCAAAGATTTTGACATTAAAACTGAATAGAGTTCTTTATCGCACTGAGCTCTCGGTGACCATACCGCGGGCCCTCTTGAGCTATTTAGGATTTTAAACTGCAATCCCGCATGGTCTGCTATCGAACCCATTTCACCACCCATAGCATCAATTTCTCGTACCATTTGTCCTTTTGCAATTCCACCAACAGCTGGATTACAAGGCATTCTTGCTATTGAGTCAGCGTTTAATGTAATTATAAGTGTTTTAAGTCCCATTCTTGCGCATGTCAAAGAAGCTTCGCATCCCGCATGTCCTGCTCCAATCACTACTACCTGATACTTTCTTACCATACAGATAGTTTCCTCTAAAGTTATTAACATTTTGTCTAAGAGATTCTATCTTTTTGTATCTCAAAAAACAAGTGTAGTATTAATCCTTTTTATTGACAAAGAACTTAAAAAAACATAGAATTGGCTTTTCGTTTTTTGCTTTATGACAATCATAACTAAATATGGTTGGCAATAATTAAAAATTAGTTAGTTATTAGTTATAGTTATGCTTTAAAAGGATTCAAATGTCTGTATTTATATATATCGTAGTTTTTCTTTTTTCTGTCATTATTCATGAAGTGGCGCATGGATATGTTGCCCATTTAAGAGGCGACGATACTGCAAAAATATTTGGTCGCATTACTTTAAATCCTTTATCGCACATTGAATTGTTTGGCAGTATTATTCTTCCAGCGTTATTGTTAATCATTAAGGCTCCTATTTTTTTTGGTTGGGCAAGGCCTATCCCAATAAATGTTAAAAATTTAAAGAATCCTAAAGTAGATATTCCCATTGTTTCTTTTGCTGGACCTGCGGCAAATATGTTTCTTGCAATTTTTTCAGGACTTGGAGTAAGACTTATAGCGGCAATGCCAGATTTCGAAACTGGATTTGGTGGTTCAGTTGAATCTTTTTTGTATATAATGCTTACTGTCAATATAGTTCTTGCTTTTATAAATCTAATACCTATTCCTCCTCTAGATGGTTCAAAAGCTATTACATATTTTTTGCCTAGAGACATTGCTACAAGGTACTTAAATCTAAATCCATTCGTTTGCTTGGCAATATTGTTTGTGTTATTGTCATCAGGAATTGTGTGGAGATTTATGTATACTGCCATAAATCTTTTTGTAGCAAATTTAAGCGGCGTTGCTTTTTAAATAATTCAGAATAAAAGTTGGGAGAATTGTATGAGGAAAAGAGTATTATCAGGTATGCGTCCTACAGGTAAACTTCATTTAGGACACTATTTTGGTACTTTGAAAAACTGGGTTGCTCTTCAAGATGAGTGTGATTGCTATTATATGCTGTCGGATTGGCATGCTTTAACTACTGATTATGTCGATACTTCTAAAGTTAAAAAAAATGCTTTAGAAATGGTTGCAGATTGGATTACTGCAGGGATAGAACCTGATAAAGTTGTTATTTTTAAACAATCGAAAGTGCCTCAGCACAGCGAATTATTTTTAGTGCTCTCTATGATAACTCCTTTAGGATGGCTTGAGAGATGTCCTACGTATAAAGAGCAGATAAAAGAAATTAAAAATAAAGATCTTAATAATTACGGTTTCCTAGGTTATCCTGTTTTGATGATGGCAGATATTTTGTTATATAAAGCTAATATTGTACCTGTAGGCGAAGATCAGTTGTCGCACTTGGAGCTAACGCGAGAAATTGTAAGGCGGTTTAATAATTTTTATGGCAATATTTTAGTTGAACCTAAATAGAAACTCACAAAAGTTGCAAAGCTTCCGGGTTTGGATGGAAGGAAAATGTCAAAATCTTATGGTAATTCAATTTTTCTTACTGAAGAGAATGATGTTTTAAGAGAGAAAATTAAAAGTATGTTCACGGATCCTTTTAAGATAAAAAAAGATGATCCAGGACATCCTGATGGTTGTGTCGTTTTTGCATTTCACGAAATATTTAATAAAGAGTATAGGAAAAGAAAGGAAGAATGCAAGGCAGGTTCAATAGGCTGTGTTATATGTAAGAAGCAATTAATGGAAATTCTTTCTGAATTTATAAGACCTTTAGCTGAAAAAAGAAAAGCTGTAATAGTAGAAAAAGTGTACTTAGAAAAAATAATTGATATGGGAACCCAAAAAGCTATAGAAATTGCTCAGCAAACTATGATTGAAGTTCGTCGGGCGTTAAAGTTTTAGAGGTTAAGAAAAACATATTATGGTTTATGACATACACCTTGATATATTTGAAGGGCCTTTGGATCTTCTTTTGCATCTTATAAAAGGAACAAACTTGAAATCAATGATATAAAAATAGCCGATATAACGGCTGAGTACATTTCATATCTTAATTTAATAAAAGAGTTAAATATCGATCTTGATATTGCTGGTGAGTTTCTTGTTATGACATCGACCCTTATGCAGATGAAAGCGAGAGCACTTTTGCCCTCTGACGATGAAAAAAATGATGAAGAAAACGATCCTTTAGAGCAGCTTAAAAACAGATTATTTGAATACCAAAAATATAAGGAGATAGGTAAATTTTTGTCGTATAAGATTATTGAAAATTCACATGTTTATTGCAGACCAGCCTTCGTTGTGAACAAACATGATTTTGTTTTAGATGTTACAATTTTTGATTTAATAAATAGTTTTCGCAAAACTTTAACTTCTCTTCCAGAGAACATAAAAGAAATTATGTGTCAAGAAATCCCAATTGAAACAAAAATCAGGGAGCTTCTTGATATTTTGGAAGAAAGGCGTCATATTTCTTTTACAGAAATATTGAAAATGCAAAATACTAGAGTTGCTTTGATTGTTTGTTTTATAGCTGTTTTAGAACTTGTAAAAAATAAGAAAATTGTCGCAAAACAGTCTGAACTGTTTTCTGAAATAATGATTTATAAAGTTTATAATGAAGTTGAACCTGAGCATAAAGAAAATAATGAAAATAAAAAACAGTTATGGTAAGAATATATTTCGTGCGCCGAGTTTGAAATTAATTGTTGGAGCAGACAAGTATTATTCAAGAGGGAGAGATGAAAATTTTTGAGGTTAAACAAATTTTAGAAGCATTGCTTTTTGTTTCTGAAAGACCTTTAAGTTTAAAAGAATTAAAAAATTTATTAAAGCCTGAGTATTATGATACATCTAAATTGGAAAATATTTTAAACGAGCTGAAAAATGAGTACATAAATTTAAATAAACCGTATGAAATCAAGTTCATTGCAGATGGTTGGATTTTTGTCACAAAGCCTGGGTATTATCCGTGGATAAAAAAACTTCTTAAAGAGAAAACTGTTTTGAAATTGTCTACGGCAGCTCTTGAAACGTTGGCTATGATTGCCTACAAACAACCTATAACAAGGGTTGAAATTGATAATATGAGAGGTGTGGAATCTTCAGGTGTTATAGATACTCTTCTTGCAAGAAAATTGATAAAAACAGTTGGTAGAAAAGAAACCTTGGGAAGATCTTTGCTTTATGGCACTACGCAGGATTTTTTAAAACATTTTGGTCTTGCGCATTTGAGCGAGTTGCCGCTAATTGAAAACATATCAAAAGAAGTGCAGCAAACTGGTAATGCTATAATTGGGCCTGAGCTTTCCTTAAACACTGAAAATTCAAGTAATAATACTGCGATCACTGCCACATTGCTGAAACCAGATATATCCAGAGATATGTAAAAGAAGAAGAATTCCTTGTTTCTGTTGAAAATTTGGATAGTGTAGAAAATATAACGTAGTATTTCAAATTTATGATAGACAATGCTTTGCTTGAACATGATAAATGTATAATACTTAAATATAAAAGCGGAGTTGATATGGAAAATGATAAAACTGTAGTTAATATAATGTCCTGTGCTGTAAAATTTGTTGCTGTTACACTGTTGTGCGTGTTTTTTATTTTCACTGCAAATCATTACTATCAGATTAAAGATTATGCTGCGTCGTTATCAAGAGATTTAAA
>JAISRA010000143.1 GCA_031273885.1 Endomicrobium sp. | reverse complement strand
AAAAGTTGCAGAGAAAATGTCATTAGCTGAAGAAATAATTGTAGAGAATATGGATGAGGAGGTATGAAATAAAGTAGTAGAAGTCAGGTAGTTCTCCTCAAGATAAATAAAGACTGCGATTAGTGCCGCTAATAAATATTAGCGTCTAAGAATGTAGGAGAAGAAAATAGTTTGGTATCAAAGTTGACATTTCCAGAAAAAGTTAAGATATTGGAGATAATAGTATTTATAAATATAAGTAAGTTTACCGAAACAATATTTAGAGTAAGTAGCGCCAATTGAGAAAATAGTGTGATATACACAATCTTGTAACGGCAATGTAATCTTCTAATACAATATGTGCTTCGTATAACAATAACACAGGTTAGAAACTTTTAACTTGGCAATAAGCGTAATAAGAGCAACGAATACATAAAAACAATAGCGTATTTATTTAGTTTATGAAAGGCGCAAATTTAGCTGTAAATATTATAAAGAATAACAATGACGCAACATCGAATTTCTCAGGACATGCCGCAAGTGTTATAAATACAGATATTATAAATGTTGAAAGTTTAGACAATCTTAAGTTGGATGATAAAACAAGCAAATTGAAAGTTCTTTTAAGAATCGAGAGATTCGATAAAAAAAGTTTATGGGATTTTTAGCTATAAAACTTTAAGCGGAAAATTTGCAAACGTTACATTAAGTAATGAGATAGGAAAAATTAAGAATTATGAAATATATTACTAAAATGAGGTTAGTGATAATATAAAGTTGAAGCTATTTGGAATTGGCTTTTTGCAAATACAATTAGGAATCGTCAGAAACGAAAATAATGATAAAGAAATATTCTAAAGAATGATGGTTATAGTATAGCTAAAAAAGAGATAGTCGGAATATGTGGACAAATAAATTATGTGGGTGGGTGTATACGACAAAATATACTGAAAATGCAAACTTGCGTTGTGATGGCGATTATATTTTACTTAAGATAAACTTGAAACTTGCAGGAAGTATACCTTAAAGTAAATATAGTCCTAATACATATAAAGTAAAAGAATATTTTATGTAAGATATTGCAAAGAAATTAAAAAGTTACTTAAAAGAATGACATAAAAAGCATGAAAAAATTGATTTTTAAAAAAGCTTATAATGAGACATAATATTTTATATATAAGAAAGATTATATATAAGTTTTTATTTTGAATAGTTATTTTATGTCAAAAACACTATCATAAAGATAATAGGAGAGAAAATATAAAAAATTGTCAATGTGAAAATAAAGATAGTGGTTGCTAAAGCTAAAGTAGAAATGGAATTGGCAAAGTAAAATTTAAAACTAAGATGAAAAGGTTGTTTATAGAGAAGCAGAACCGTAAAAAATCAGCTAAAAGGGAAGTAAAGAAAGCAATTGAAGAAAAGAAAAAAGTATTATTGAGAAGAAATAATATGGAAATTAAAATATTGGTTTTAGATGTCTTCTTAATCATTGTTGACAGACCTATTAAAAAATAAATAAAATACTGTAGTAGGAATAAAAATAAAACTCTTTTTCTTTGGTGAAAATGACTTCTCAAAAAACTTCTTATTTCTTACAGGACGGGAGCTAAGATAAAGATTGCAAGCCTTTGTGAGTTTGAGCTTTCGTGTAATAAAAATGTGAATTGAATCCATAAGAATCTGGCAATGACAGAAACAATGCTAAAACGCTGGAAGTTGGTTGGATATAGGGTGATGTAGTTGTGGTTTATATAAAAACCACAAAAATATTTTTGTTTTGTTGTGTAGAGTTTTTATGAATAGTAAATATATGAAAATTGCAATTGATTTGGCTAAGAAAGGTAAAGGGAGAGTCTATACTAATCCTTTGGTGGGTTGTGTAATTGTGAAAGGTAATAAAGTTATAGGCAAGGGCTGGCATAAATATTTCGGTGGGGAACATGCAGAGATAAATGCTCTTACAGATGCAGGCAGAAGTGCTATAGGTTCAGATTTGTATGTTACGCTTGAGCCGTGTAATAGTTATGGTAAAAGACCTCCATGCACACTTGCAATTATTAAGGCTGGTATAAAAAGAGTTTATTATGCAGTTCATGATAAAAATGTTTTAGGTAGTAAAGAAATTTTAGAAAAAAATGGAGTAGAAATTTATAGTGGTTTGTTAAAGGGACAGACAGAGATTTTGATGAAAGACTATTTAAAATATTTGG
Organism: Endomicrobium sp.; assembly: GCA_031273885.1. Lineage (GTDB taxonomy): Bacteria > Elusimicrobiota > Endomicrobiia > Endomicrobiales > Endomicrobiaceae > Endomicrobiellum. The sequence continues at coordinate 3,573 of JAISRA010000143.1, read as the reverse complement.
AAAGTAAACCAAAAGTTTCAGTTAAAGCGGCAATGACACTAGATGGCAAAATTGCAACTTATGAGTATGATTCAAAATGGATAACTTCAAAAAAATCAAGAAAAGTAGTATATAAAATGAGATCTTTATATGATGCAGTTCTTGTAGGAGCAAATACAGCTCTAAAAGATAATCCTTTTCTTACAGTACATTCAAAGAAATTAAAAAATCCCGTGAGAGTTGTCATAGATTCAAATTTGAAGCTTCCCAGATTACATAATTTGTTTGACAGTAGCGTTCCTACTGTTGTTATTTATGATTTAAACATTACAGATATACCAAAATATTTGGGTAAGGAAGGAATAATCTTAGCACCAGTCGATATTAACGCAGCTAAAAAAGATTTTAGTATTATAGTGAAAAAATTAAATTCTTTCTCAATAAAAAGAATTTTAATAGAAGGAGGGAGCGAAATAATTGCATCAGCTTTATTTTCAAATGTTGTAGATGATATATATTTTTTTGTTGCTCCAAGAATAATAGGTGGGAAGACTTCAATTTCTGTTGTTGGCGGAAATGGAGTTAAGCGAATTTCAGAGTCATTGCGGGTGAAAAATATGGGGATAAAAAAAATTGCCTCTGATTTTCTTATAACGGGTCAAATTGACAAAGCATATCCGTCATCCCGTCATCTATTGCTTGAAATGGAATCTACTGTTAAGTCGTTGCTATAATAATGCTATAACAAGTATGTGTCTAAATTGAATTTTAGTTTGTTGGTACGAGAAATTGAAAACTTTAAAGGACTTCGGTAAATTTAAAAAAGAACCAGGAATAGGGAATGTTTACAGGATTAATTGAAGATATAGGAATAGTTAAAAATATTTTTTCTTCACAAATTGTAGTTGAAACAAAACTTGCCGATATTGCTAAAGGCGACAGTATTGCCGTTAACGGTGTGTGTCTGACAGCTATTGTTGTAAACGAAGATAATTTTGTTGCCGACTATAGCCCAAATACAGATAGGATTACAGTACTTTCAAGATTAAAGCAGAATTCAAAAGTCAATTTGGAACGTGCTCTTAGATTATCTTCGCATATAGGCGGTCATATAATAAGCGGGCATGTTGACGGTAAGGCTAAAATAAAAAAAATAGAAAAACTTAATGAATTCTATCGGATGATTTTTTTATGTGAAGAAAAAATATCAGATTATTGTGTTAAGAAAGGTTCTATTGCAGTTGATGGTGTGAGTTTAACAATTTCGTCTTTATCAAATTTAGGTTTTGAAATTTTTGTCATCCCTGAAACTTTTAATAGTACGACTATGCAATTTAAAAAGGTCGATGATGAAGTAAATATTGAAACGGACATTCTTGCTAAATATATAGAGAAAACTATCAATAAAAAAACGAATAGTATTTCGCTTGAAATGCTAAAAGAGAATGGTTTTATTTAATATGAGAAATACAAAAAAACAAGATAAAATTTTCATATCGGTAGAAAAAGCGATAAAAGATATTAAGGCTGGAAAAATGGTTATTGTTGTCGATGCCCCCGACAGGGAAAACGAAGGTGATTTAGTTTTTGCTGCTGAAAAATCTTCCCCTGAAAATATAAATTTCATGACAAAGTATGCAAGAGGTCTTATTTGTGTACCGATGAAACATAAAAGACTTGAAGAGCTTGAAATAGACGATATGGTGGTTGATGGCCCGATGGAAAAAAAAGGTTGTTCTTTTACAGTATCTGTAGATTATAAAATAGGTACTACAACGGGTATATCAGCCTATGACAGGTCTGTAACTATAAGAAAGTTGATTGATAAAACTGCGAAATCGCAAGATTTTGCAAGGCCTGGTCATATATTTCCGTTAAGATGCAAGGATGGTGGTGTTTTAGTTAGAACAGGTCATACAGAGGCTGCTGTTGATTTGGCTGAGCTTGCAGGGGTTTATCCTGCCGGTGTGATATGCGAAATAATGAACAATGACGGAACAATGGCTAGAATGCCAGATTTAATTAGATTTTCAAGAAAACATAAATTACAAATTGTAACAATAGAAGAGCTTATAAATTATAGGCGTTGGACAGAAAAACTTGTAAAGAAAATTGTAAGTATCGATTTTCCGACAAAATTTGGAGAATTTAAACTAAGTCTGTTTGAGGATATGGTTACTATAGATTCACATCTTGTTATTGTGAAGGGTAGTGTGAAAGGTAAAGAAAATATTTTGGTGAGAGTGCACTCTTCATGCGAAACCGGTGATATATTTCACTCCCTAAGATGTGATTGTGGCGAGCAGCTTGAGGTAGCTTTAAAAGCTATTGAAAAAGAGGGGCAAGGTATAGTTTTGTATATGCATCAAGAAGGCAGAGGCATAGGTCTTGTAAATAAGTTGAAAGCGTATCATTTACAGGAAGAAGGTATGGATACAGCTGAGGCTAATGTGGCGCTTGGATTTCCTTTAGATTTAAGAGATTATAGGATAGGAGCACAGATATTGTTTGAATTAGGTGTAAAGAGTATTAATCTTATGACTAATAATCCTGGGAAAATAGCAGGACTTAGCGGATATGGTTTTAAGATATCGAAAAGAATTCCTATAGAAATTAATCCTACTAAATCTAACAAAAGATATTTAAAGACTAAGAAAGAAAAGATGGGACATATATTACATGCAGTTTAAAAGTTATTTGTTTATTGGTGTCTGTGCGTAGGCAGTTTCTAGTGTAAGGGGTTGTCTTTAAATGTTAAAGTAGTTTCTTTTGTTTTTGTAGTAATGAAAATACGTAAAAATGGAGAAGAAAATGAAAATTATCAGTGGGCATTTGAATGCAGAAGGCAAAAAATTTGCAATAGTAGTCTCAAGATTTAATGAATTTATAACAAGTAAACTTATAAGCGGTGCGGAAGACATACTAAAAAGACATGCAGTTGCTGATGAAAATATTTTCGTTTATTGGGTACCCGGAGCTTTTGAAATTCCTATAGTTGCAAAAAAAATTGCAGAAAGTAACAAAGTCGACGGAGTAATTTGTTTAGGTTGTGTTATAAAAGGAGCTACGCCACATTTTGACTATATTTCTGCTGAAGTTTCAAAAGGTGTTGCATATGTAGGTCTTGAAGCAAAAATCCCTATAATTTTTGGTGTGTTAACGACAGATTCTATAGAGCAAGCTATTGAAAGAGCTGGAACAAAAGTAGGTAATAAAGGTTCCGATGCAGCTATGAGTGCGATAGAGATGGTAAATCTTTATTCAATAATTTAGGTTTTGGCTCGCTTGACATGTGGTAGAGATTTATGCTACCTTTTTGCGGGTCGGTGAGTGGCTGATATCCGTTCGTTAGTTCATTAATTTATTAGTAATTTCTTTCAATTTCAATTATAAGGTCATAAGGGCCCGTAGCTCAGCTGGTAGAGCACCTCACTTTTAATGAGGTTGTCGTGCGTTCGAGCCGCACCGGGCTCACTTTGCTCTCATCGTCTAGGGGTCTAGGACACAGGATTTTCAATCCTGCGACACGAGTTCAAATCTCGTTGAGAGCATTTCAAGCAAAAAATCTTAACACAAAATATTGAATATTGATCA
>JAISRA010000084.1 GCA_031273885.1 Endomicrobium sp. | reverse complement strand
TAATCATTAAGCCAATGAATCATATCAAAATCTAGTTGCATAGGACCTACAAAAGCATCGATTATTATATAAACTATTTTTTTACTCTTTCTTTGTACTATACATTCTTCTATCATCTTATTCCAAAGTTTTTTTTCTTGAAAACTTACTCTTGCAAATCCGTAACCAGGTAAATCTATTATCCATTTTTTCATAGCGACACTATAGACGTTTATACTTCTTGTTCTTCCAGGCGTTTTGGATATTCTTGCCAATTTTTTTTGGGAGCATAAAGCATTTATAACACTACTTTTGCCGACGTTTGATCTTCCCGACAAAACAACTTCAGCCACGCTACTTGGCAAAGAAGCCACTTCTGACGTAGCTCTAAAAAAAACTGTTTTTTCTAACATATAATTTATATCTCTCAACTTTCTTTCTAATAAATCTAAAATTGTGTTTACTGTTTCTTTTCTTATATTTCTTTTGCTCCGTTGAAATTAAATTTAAAACCTACTGACTTTTCTTTTGTACCATATTGCAAGAATGTTGTTATCAAAACCAAGTTTTAATTTCTTTATATTTTCATCAACTCGAATCTCATCCGTCCGTAAACCTGAAAACTTAACATCATAACCAATTCGCATGTAAGCGAATACTAAATTTTACAGATTTTAAATAGCCTAATTTAACTTTTTAAATAACAAGGCTTGTTTTTTTATATTACGGTACTACAAAACTTAAAGAACAACATTTTTCTTTATGGCTATCGAACAATTTTTAAAAACGATTCAATATTTTCTTCAAAAATTCACTTCATTTCCATTTTAATTCTAGAAAACAATAATAAAGTTTCATAACATAGCATTTTTCTCCGCTGGCTTTAAATTCAAAAAGCAACACCTACTTTGAAATCACTGCCCTAAACGGTTCCTCAAAACTTTCGTATCTTTAATAAATAATATTGGTTTACCTCTCATTTCATTGATTTTAGAAATTAAAACGGTTGCGCGTTTTGAGAAATACTCTTTTATCTTAATATATTTTAAGATTTAGACGCGTTACAATTTCAACAGCATGTTGTACGTCATCGAACATATCTCATACAAATAAATTTAATTTTCACAAAGTTTAAAAACCTATTACATTTATAATATCGCTAATATTTGTCTTAACTTTTCTAGGTTTAGCTGCATTTACAAACGCGATATTGGGATCTTTTAAACCATGTCCTGTAAGTATGCAGACAACTTTTACGGGTTCAATATTGACAAAATAGCCTCGTCTAATATATTTTATAAGCCCCGCAATGGAAGAAGCAGAGGCAGGTTCACAAAAAATGCCTTCAGTTACAGCTACAATTCTATACGCTTCAAGTATTTCTTCATCAGTAACTTTATCTATCACGCCACCTGACGCATCTCTTGCTTCTTCGGCAGCTTTCCATGAAGCAGGATTTCCTATTCTTATAGCTGCCGCTATTGTTTCAGGTTCAGCAATAGGATGACCTTCAACTATAGGCGCCGAACCAGCCGCTTGAAATCCCATCATTTTAGGAAGAGCATATTTTTTAGGTTCTGTTTTATTATAATCTTTATATCCTTTCCAATACGCCGTAATATTTCCCGCATTGCCAACAGGAATGAATTGATAGTCCGGAGACTGATGCAAATTTTCGCATATTTCATAAGCCGCAGTTTTTTGACCTTCTATTCTAAAGGAATTAACCGAATTAACCAAAGTAAGAGGATATTTACAGCTCAACTCTTTTACAAGATTCAAAGCATCGTCAAAATTACCATAAATTTCCAACACTTCAGCGCCGTGTATAACAGCTTGAGACAGCTTTCCTAAAGCTGTCTTACCTTCAGGTATCAACACAATGCATTTTATCCCAGCTCGTGCAGCATATGCTGCAGCAGAAGCAGAAGTATTCCCCGTAGAAGCACATATGACAGCTTTACTGCCTGCTTCAACGGCTTTTGAAACTGCCAGCGTCATTCCTCTGTCTTTAAAAGAACCCGTTGGGTTCATACCCTCAAATTTAAAATATATTTCACCATTAAAACCAAACTCCTTCACCAAATTTACTGCAGGTATAAGCGGAGTGTCACCTTCGTGAAGAGATATAACCGGAGTTTTGTCACTGACTGCTAAATTTTTTCTATACTTTTCAATTAAACTTTTATAAATCATCTCCAAATCCCATACTTGCATTAATAAAAACCTACACTCTACAATTTTATTATTTTAAGAGCACTAACATAATATAAACATTTGTTTAAGTTAGTCAAACATTATACTTTTTATACTATGCCTACAAGTGCATAAATCTACAGTTCACTGTCGAGCCTTTAAATTTTTTATAAATTTTCGTATACCGAAGAACATATGAAGTAATCATTATGAGGAACGCTTCAAACTATAATCATCTGAAGATCTTCTTGAAAAAATTTCCACTTTGGTATTTGGCATCTTTAGGGACTTCATCCATAGCTTTTGCATATTCAAAAAGCGCTCGTTTTTGTACGTCATTCATAAATTTAGGTACTGAAATATTTATTTTAACGTAAAGATCTCCTCTATTTTTTGTGCCAAGTATAGGAAATCCCTGCTCACGCACTCTCAAAGTTGTTCCTGGTTGTGTCCCAGTTGGAATTTTTACTTTTACATGTCCCTCTATAACGGGCACATCACATTCCATTCCCATTGCCACCTGTGAAAAAGAAACAAAAATTTCGGTATATAAATCATTCCCATTTCTTCTAAAACCTGCAAGTTGTTTCATGTGAACTATAACGTACAAATCGCCTCCAGGGGCGCCGTTTGCACCGGCATTACCTGAACCTGAAATTTTTAACGATGTTCCTTCATCAACTCCTGCTGGAACTTTTACTTTAATATTTTTTTTCTTTTTTACAGTACCATCGCCTCTACATTCAGGGCAAGGACTATTTATAACAATTCCCTTGCCTTTACATTGCGGACACTCCTGACTAAACGAGAAAAACCCTTGAGAATATCTTACCTGACCTGCGCCTTTACACTGAGGACATTGCTGTTTTGAAATAGAACTGTCTTTACTGCCAGTACCACGACAAACAGAGCATGTTTCTTTTTTAGGTATATCAATAGAAATTTCAGTGCCTTTCATCGCCTCAAGATAGGAAATATTTACGTCGTAACGTAAGTCCTCGCCACGCCTTTGCGAAGATCTGCCCTTTCCGCGTCCACCACCCTGACCACCACCGAAAATATCACCGAAAATATCACCGAAAATATCACCCATATTTGAAAAATCGTCACTTGTATACTGTGCATATCCGCTTTGACCACCGAAAGGATTTCCTCCAGGCATACCGCTAACACCATCATGTCCAAAGGTATCATACTGCTGTTTTTTCTGAGTATCAGATAGTATTTCGTAAGCTTCGTTTATTTCTTTGAATTTTTCTTCGGCTTCTTTATTGCCCGGATTTTTATCAGGATGATACTTTAAAGCCAACTTTCTGTAAGCCGACTTAATTTCATCAGTAGCAGCGGTTTTAGTAATGCCGAGCACTTCATAATAATCACGTTTCATTTTGTTTTGTTCCTCAAACAATTACATAACATGTGTTTAAAAATTGTTCTAATCTAAAGTTTATCATGAAAAAATTACAAAATTTTCTAGTGTTTTTTCAAAATATTGTCATAATTTTTTACATTTTTATTTAAAAATCATTTAATTCTTACAATGCCATTATAAAACTCTTTAAGAGTTTATAAAATTCTCTTGTCGGTTGATTATAATCACTGTGGGACAAGTCAACATTATTTACTACATCATTACTTCTGACAAACATTTCTGACAAGTATATTAATGTCAACATTTTTATCAGTGTCTTTCCGTTTAAATTCAATATACTCAAGAACCATGACAAAGAAAAATTCTTTACTAATTTTTTAATATAACATTTTAAAATTATTGTCTGTAAAGGCTCTTAGTTTATCAACTAACTATTGAAACTCATAAAAACAACTGAATTTATATTTTTTATCAAAACTTATAAAATCATTTTTACTTATTTATTTAACCAAACACTACGGAGTGTGAAAAGACACGTTATTCTTACAGTTACACTCATAAACATATGACAAATTGTTACAAGATACAAAGACCTATTGCACCATTCTTTTATACTTCCTCTTTTTCCATGCTATACATCAAATAAATACCAACACGAATACCACAACAAAACAAGTAAATTTCAGGCCATATTTTTATTATTTTGTGTAAAATAGAGTATAAGGGCCATTGACACTAATACGCCATAAAGAGGATTTTTAGTACTATTTCGTTCCTCAACACATCTTCCAAAATAATATAATATTGAAACTCTTATAATTTATTTATTTTTATCATCCACAACTTCTGTATCAACGATTTTTTCTCCGTCCCCGGAACTTTGCTGTACACCCGAAGATGCACCTTGAGCCTGCGAGGCTTTATATACCGCTTCAGCAAGTTTATGGGAAGCTGTCGTTAATGTTTCTTTTGTTGATTTAATTGTCGCTACATCACTACCTTTTAAAGCGTCTTTTGCAGAAGTCAATGCCTGCTCTATTGCAAGTCTTTCCTCTGAAGAAACTTTATCGCCGTGTTCTTTCAAGCTCTTTTCAACTGAATAAACAAGATTATCTGCCTCGTTTCTTAATTCAATTTCTTCTTTATGTTTTGCATCTTCGGAAGCATATTGTTCAGCTTCTTTTACATATTTATCTATATCGTCCTTTGAGAGTTTTGTTGATGAAGATATTTTTATGGATTGTTCTTTGCCTGTACCTTTATCTTTTGCTGAAACATGCAAAATTCCATTTGCATCTATATCAAAAACAACTTCAATTTGAGGTACTCCTCTTGGCGCCGGCGGTATCCCGTCAAG
>JAISRA010000061.1 GCA_031273885.1 Endomicrobium sp. | reverse complement strand
CATCATAATTATCATTGCATTGAATATACTGCGAACCTATGTTTGACGTCATTATGATAACAGTATTTTTAAAATCCACAGTTCGACCTTGATTATTAGTAAGCCTGCCATCGTCAAATAATTGAAGCATGAGATTAAACACCTCAGGGTTTGCTTTTTCAACTTCGTCGAATAAAATTACACAGTAAGGTCTTCTTCTGACAGCTTCTGTTAATTGCCCCCCCTCTTCAAATCCAACATATCCTGGAGGAGCGCCTATGAGACGCGATACACTATGTTTTTCCATATATTCTGACATGTCAATTCTTACTATATTTTTTTCATCATCAAACAAAAGCTCTGCAAGCGCTTTTGCAAGTTCAGTTTTGCCAACGCCTGTGGGCCCTAAAAATAAAAATGAGCCTATAGGCTTATTAGAATCTGAAAGTCCTGATCTTGACCGACGCACAGCATTTGATATTGCTGCTATAGCTTCTTCTTGACCAATAACTCTTTCATGTAGTTTGTCTTCCATTTTAAGAAGTTTATGTATTTCGCTTTCCATCATGCGAGTAATTGGTATTCCTGTCCATTTGCTTACAACTTCGGCAATATCGTCCTCGTCAACTTCTTCTTTTAACATCTTTTTTATCTTTTGAAGATTGAGAAGTTTTTTATTTTCATCTTCAAGCTGTTGCTTCATTTGGGGTATCTTTCCATATCTAATTTCCGCAACGGTATCTAAATTGCCGCTTCTTTCGGCTTTTTGTTCCTCTGTTTTCATATCTTCAAGTTTTGCTTTAAGACGTCTGATTTCAGAAATAGAAGATTTTTCTTTTTCCCAGTGAATTTTCATCTCGTCAGAATTATGTCTTAGTTCATCCATCTCTTTTTCCAAAATTGCAAGACGTTTTTTTGAAGCGGTATCAGTTTCTTTTTTTACAGCTTGTTTTTCAATCTCAAGCTGCCTGAATCTGCGTTCCACAGCATCAAGTTCTGTAGGCATAGAATCTATTTCTATCCTTAATCTACTTGCAGACTCATCAACTAAATCTATAGCTTTATCAGGCAGATATCTGTCAGTTATGTATCTTGCACTTAATGTCGCAGCTGCAATTAAAGCTGAATCTTTTATTTTTACGCCGTGGTGTACTTCATATTTTTCTTTTATTCCTCTTAAAATTGCAATAGTATTTTCAACTGACGGTTCACCGGCAAAAATAGGTTGAAAACGTCTTTCCAAAGCCGCATCTTTTTCGATATATTTTCTATATTCATCAAGAGTTGTGGCACCCACAAGTTTAAGTTCGCCACGTGCAAGCATAGGCTTTAGCATATTTGCAGCATCAACTGTTCCTTCGGCAGAACCTGCGCCAACTATAGTGTGTAATTCGTCAATAAACAGTACTATCGCTCCTTGAGCTGACTGAATTTCTTTTAGTACAGCTTTCAGCCTGTCTTCAAATTCGCCTCTGTATTTTGCACCAGCTACCAACGCTCCTAAATCTAAAGCTATAACTTTTTTATCTTTTAGACTTTCCGTAATATCACCGGAAATTATACGCTGCGCCAAACCTTCAACTATTGCTGTTTTACCAACTCCAGGTTCACCTATTATGACAGGATTATTTTTTGTTCTTCTCGACAAGACCTGAACACACCTGCGTATTTCTTCATCTCTTCCTATAACTGGATCAAGTTTCCCGCGTTTTGCCAAATCTGTTAAATCTCTGCCATATTTTTCTAAGGCCTGATATTTATCTTCAGGTCTTTGATCCGTAACTCTTTGATCACCTCTTACGCTTATGAGTGTTTTTAAAATAGTATCTTTTGTAAGTCCATATTTTTTTAATATTTTTGAGGCGTTTTCAGAATTTTCTTCGGCAATGGCAATAAGTATATGTTCTGTAGAAACAAAATCATCTTTTAAACTTATTGCAATTTTTTCAGAATTGTTTAAAATCTTTGTCAGTTCTTGAGATAAAAACAAATTGGCACCTGAAACTTTTGTTTTTTTCTCAATATCTAACAGTAAATCTTTAGAAATGTTTGCAACTAACATGTCTTCCTGACCTGTTACCGCAAACTTTTTTATTATTGACCCGACTGTTCCGTCTTTCTGTTTAACCAAAGCATACAAAAGATGTTCTGAAGTGATTCCCTGATTACCGTAATCTGATGCGACATTTTGAGCATCAGCCAAAGCTTCTTGTGATTTAATTGTAAACTTAGAAAAATTCATACGAATATTCCTCTCCTATACTTTCATTATAATCTTTAAGTTTGCCATTTTTAATATTAGTATTAATATTGATGTATTGCGTTCAATAACTTACAACAATATATTTTGATATGATGATTTATTTTTGCTCGAAGTTTTTTGTTGCTGAATTTAGTTTTTTTTCAATTTGCTTGTGTTTTTCTAATATAGTTTGTCAAATTTTTTCTGTTCTTCCAAAACAAACTTTATAGCATTGGCTATAGGATCAGAAAGTTTTGAATGTTTTAATTTTTTAACTGCATCTCCTCTACCGTCTTCAAAACTTATTCTTGCCGGCACTCCAACGGCAGTTGCATTTGCTGGAACATCATGTGTAACAACTGATGCTGCGCCAACTATGGCATTATTGCCTATTGTGATTGCGCCAAGAACTATAGCATTTGACCCAAGTATAACATTATTACCTATCGTAGGATGTCTTTTCTTTTTTACAAGCGTTGTGCCACCCAAGAGAACTCCCTTATATATCAAAACATCGTTGCCGATTTCTGCAGTTTCACCGATAACAACGCCCATACCATGATCAATAAAAACTCTTCTACCTATGACTGCACCTGGGTGAATTTCTATACCTGTCAAAAATCTACTTATATGTGAAATAAATCTTGCAGTAAAATAAAGTTTTTGCTTCCACAATTTATGTGCCAATCTGTGAAAAACAATAGCATGAAGTCCGGGATAGCAAAATAAAACTTCAATCCATAACCTTGCAGCTGGATCCTTATAAAAAATATTATGCATATCTTCTTTTATTAATTTTAACATATTTGGTTAAGTTATTATACTAAAAAATCTTTTATTTTAATACATAGAAATCCAGCCTAGATAGAAATTTCTTTAAATATTCAATGGTATTTGTATCAAGCATATTCTTTTTCAGTTTGAATGCATAATATTCCCCTGGTATAAATTCTATTATTTGTAGGTAATCTCCAATAAATTTTGTAATGTCTAGTTCCGAAAAATCTGCTTTTTGCGAAAAATACAAATATATATAGTTTCTATCTTCCGCTATTCTTTCTATTCTAAGTTTTTCAGCGATAAGTCTTAAATTTGTTATTTCAAATAGCATATGTATTTCTTTAGGGATTTTTCCAAAACGATCCAGCAATTCGTTTTTTATATCTTCTATATCTTTTATACATTTTACAGCAGAAAGTTTTCTATAAAATAAAATTCTTATATTTTCATCCTTAATATATATGTTAGGTATTAAAGCATCAACTTGTAAATCTATTATTGTATGTTTCTTTTCTTTAATTGCAAATGTGTCCCCTCTAATTTTTTTGCCTTCTTCATCTAAAAATTTTACAAACATATCATAGCCTATATCTATAACAAAACCGTGCTGACTTTCTGAAAGTATACCTCCGGCTCCTCTTATTTCCAAATCTCTAAGAGCAAATTTAAATCCTGAACCTAATTCGCTAAATTCTCTCATGACTTCAAGCCTTTTAATAGCTTCGTCGCTTAATGTTTTATCTTTATAAAATAAATAACAATAGGCTTTTTCCTTTCCTCTTCCGATTCTGCCTCTTAGCTGATAAAGTTGTGACAATCCAAAATTTTCAGCTTCTTCGATTATCATTGTATTAACCGACGGAATATCTAAGCCGGATTCAATTATTGTAGTAGCTAATAATACATCTAACTTTAAATTTGTAAATTGCCACATAATATTTTCAATATCTTTTGTTTTCATTCGACCGTGTATAACTCCAAGTTTTGCGCGTGGAACTAGTTTTTTTATATTTTCGGCTTTTGTTAAAATTGTTTCAATTTTATTGTAAACATAGAAAACTTGTCCATTTTTTAAAAGTTCAGTTTCAATAATGTTTTTAATTAGCTTATTATTATATAATCTAAGAGTCGTTTCTATAGGTAACCTTTCAAACGGAGGCGTTTCGATCAATGATAAATCTCTAAAACCAGCCAACGCTGATGATAAAGTTCTCGGAATAGGAGTTGCCGAAAGCATTAAAATATCTATATCTTTTTTTATAGATTTAATTTTTTCTTTTTGCCTCACACCAAACCTATGCTCTTCATCAATTATTAGTAAACCTAATCTTTTAAATTTAACGTCTTTCTGCAAAAGTCTGTGAGTGCCTATAATAATGTCAACTAATCCACTCTCTAAATTCTTTATTATATTTTTTTGTTGTGCTTTAGTTTGAAATCTGCTAAGAACAGCAATTTTTATAGGAAACGTAGAAAGTCTACTATAAAAAGTATTGTAATGCTGATTAGCCAAAACAGTGGTTGGCACTAAAATAGCAACTTGCATATTTTCTTGAACTACTTTGAATGCCGCACGAACAGCAACTTCTGTTTTACCGTATCCCACATCACCGCATATAAGTCTTTCCATTGGATAAGATTTATAAAAATCGTTTTTTATATCTTCCATCGCTTTAATCTGATCAATAGTTTCATCATACGGGAATGTATCTTCAAGTTCTTTTTCCCAAGGTGTTTCTTGACATAAAGGCTTTCTTTTGACTAAACTTCTTTGAGTGTAAAGTTTTAAAAGTTCTTTTGCAAATTCTGCGGCTGCTTTACGCGCTCTTGATTTTACTCTTTCCCAAGAAAGCATATCCATAGAATATAATTTAGGTTTAGTGCCTTTAACAGCAATATACTTTTTTACAGTTTTTATTTCTTCAAGCGGAACGTACAATTTATCGTTATTTTTATATTCTATACACAAGTACTCAGAAGTATTGTTATCTCTTGAAATAGTTTTTAATCCTGTATAGCGTCCTATTCCATATTTTTCATGAACTACATAATCGCCGGCAGACATTTCCACAATACAATCTAATTGTCTGCTGTTTTTTATTTTCGGAAAATTTATAACTTTTCTTCCATAAAGCATTTCACGGCTTGAAACGCACGCAATTTTTGCATTTTCTAAATAAAATCCTTGCGATAAATTACCATATAAAAAATCAGGTTTTTTATAATTCCAATGATTTTCATGGAAAATATCTACAATACGCTCACGTTCGTTATCATTTGAACAATAAATTTTTATTGCTACGTCATTTTCAGCAAAGCTTTTAAGCAAATTTACAAAAAAATTTATATTGTCATGAAATCCTATAAAACTTTTATATCCTTGGTATAGGGTTTTTATATTTAATGGATCGTTTATAAGAAGTTCATATTTGTCAAACGTTTTTTCCATATTTTTATCTATGGGGTAATCAAAATATAATACGCTATCAGGTCCATTATTAAAACATTTATGGGCAACGTTTTGTGTCAACTCAGATTCTGAAGTACGACATTCGGGAATATTATTTGTGGCGGAGTCAAAGTAGCTTTTAATTGTAGAATCAAATTTTAAAAGATTAGCTGGCAGTATTTTGACTTCATTGATAAAACTATTTGAAAGCTGAGTTTCAGGATCAAAAAATCTTATAGCACCAATTACATTATAATCAAAAAGGATTCTAATGGGCATATTTTTTGTGACAGGCCAGACATCTACAATGTCACCTCTTATCGCAAATTGTATTTTGTCTTTGACAAAATCAGTACTCGTATAGCCGAAAGAAGACAAAGCAATAATTAAGTTTTCCAAGTCGTATTTCTGATTTTGTACAACAGTTATGCCAATATCTACCGTTTTAGGATCTGGAACAGGTGAATTAATTGAGATATTTGTTGCGCATATAATAAATTTTTTAATATTTTTTATTTTATCAATAGTAAAAAGTCTCTGTTTTATATCATCTGAAGGGAATGTAAATATATCAATAGTGGAATTAAAAAAAGAACGTAAGTCATAATAAAAAGAATTGAGCTCATTATCCTTGACAAAAGTAAAAACACGCATATCTGGAGTTTTATAATTACTGATCTTTATTATTTCAGATATACGTCTAAACAAATAATGAGATTTTCCACTTCCGCTGATTCCTGACAAATACATTTTACTCAAACTTCGTCCATCCCCATACCTAACTACTTTTTTGTTGATTGTTTTTTTCAAAAATTCTAAAAAATTACTTTGAAGCTTAATATTTTCATTTTTATCATCATATAGTTTTCTATATTCCCTTGTTAGCATGTACAAATAAAATTATATTAAACAACATCAATAAAACATAAAATTCAATATTATACTTGACTTACATTTATTTTTTCAATAAATCTTAAAATCTTATCTATGCCTGTAAAAGCTATTATAATAATTGCTTTTCCAGAAGCGCTTAACACAAATAAACACGCATGTATGTAAATACACTTATATAATCCTAAAGACTTTTAAAATGTTTCTCTGCCAGATACGAACTACGGATATATCTGCCAGAAATAACCTGTTTTATTCCTATTGAAACAGCAAAGTTTTCTATTACTTCAAATTCTTTAGATGTATATTCTTTTATAACAGGATAATGTTCTTTTGTAGGCGCAAGATATTGTCCTATCGTAAGGATATCAACATTTATATTCTTTATCTCTCGCACCGTTTCAAAAACTTGTTCTACAGTTTCTCCAAGACCCACCATTATGCCCGTCTTAACTTTAAATCCTAAATATTTCGCGTGTTCTAACACTGAAAGCGAACGATTATAATCAGCTCCTCCCCGCACCTTGTCATATAAGACAGGTACTGTTTCTAAATTATGTGCAAAAACGTCAGGCTTTGCATTCAAAACAATATCAATAGATTTTGTATTCCCTAAAAAATCAGGTACAAGCACTTCAACTTTTGTTTCATTAAGAATAGCTTTTATCTCATTAATTGTTTTTGCAAAATGTTCTGCTCCACCATCAATCAAATCATCTCTGGTTACGGAAGTTATAATACTGTATAAAAGTCCAAGTTCTTTAATTGCTTTTGCAACTCTTGATGGTTCGGTTTTATCTACGAGTTCTGGACTATATTTTTCAACAGCACAGAAATTGCATTTTCTCGTACAATTTCTTCCTAATATGAGAAATGTTGCTGTCCTATTTTTAAAACATTCACCTATATTGGGACATTTAGCACTTTGACATACCGTATTAAGCCCTCTAAATGTAAAAGTCTTTTTTAACGCTGTCGTGTCTGTAATACTAATTTTTTTCTTTTTTTGTTTCATTTTTAATATTAAAAATATATTTATTTTACAGTTTACTTATGTTTTTCTTATCTTTATCTGCAAAATAAAAAATAATAAGAACCGCTCATATACTTATTTCAATTTCCATTTTTCATTGCTGTGATGGCAAATTCTATTAAACTCAGACAATATCATTTTCATTTTCAACCATTTTGCCAGAACAACTCATATATATTTTATTCCTATAATACTAATAAGCCTAAAAAACAAATAGTTAGTATAAACAAGAACTTCTTTATTCAAATTAATTTGCAATTTGGCAAACTAATGTTTGAAATGACGCATTCCTGTTGCTATCATGGCTATATTTTTATCATCTGCAACTTTAATTGATTCGTCATCTTTTACCGATCCACCTGGCTGCACTATTGCTGTAACACCAATCTTAGCAGATTCTTCAACTACATCTGGAAATGGGAAAAAGGCATCCGACGCTAAGACAAGAGGAAATAAATTTTCATCTAATCCGCATTTTACTTTTTTCATTTTTTCAATTGCTATTTTTAAAGAATCAATGCGGCTCATTTGACCTGCACCTATTCCGACGGTCTGCCGTCCCCTTACAAGGATTACAGCATTTGATTTAACATGTTTTGAAATTTTCCATGCAAAATCTAAAGCTTCGCTTTCCAATTTTGTAGGCTGACGCTTTGTCATAGGTTTTGATTCAATCAAAATTTGATTATCTCTATCCTGAGCAAGCATTCCGTAAGACATCATTCTATATTCAACAATATTTTTTTCTTCTTTGTACGGCATTTCCTGTATTAGAAGTCTTATATTTTTTTTATTCATAAGAATATCCAAAGCCGCTTTAGAGTAATTAGGTGCTATAATACACTCAACAAACAATTTACTTATTTCTGTAGCCGTATCTTCTTCAATAGATTTATTAAAAGCCATTACCCCCCCGAAAGCACTTACTGAATCGCAAGATAATGCCTTTAAGTAAGCATCTTTTATGTCAGTACTTTCAGCAGCACCGCAAGGATTATTATGTTTAATAATTGCGCATGCTGGATTGTCAAACTCATGGACTAGATGCCATGCTACTTCTAAATCTAGGTAGTTGTTATACGATAACTCTTTACCATGAAGTTGTTTGGCAAATATTACAGCCGACTTGTTTTGTTCTATGCCGTTTGAATACAATACAGCCTCTTGATGAGGATTTTCACCGTATCTCAATGATGAAATCTTTTTGAGAGGTATCGTTGCCTGTGTCGGAAACTTCTCATAAGTTAAATAAGTTGAAATTAAAGAATCGTAATATGATGTATGCCTAAAAGCTTTTGCAGCCAAAGCTAGTTTCAATTCTTGCGTAATAGAATTATTTTTTAAATTTTTAATAACAGAAGTATAATCGTTAGAATCACATATAACAACAACATCTTGATAATTTTTTGCAGCTGCTCTCAAAAGAGCTACCCCTCCTATATCTATATTTTCTATAATGCTTTGATCTATATTTTTATTTTCAGGCTTATGTATTTTATTTATTGTTGTTTCAAAAGGATACAAATTTACAACTACCATATCTATTACTTTTATTCCGTACTCTCTTAACTGTTTGAGGTGATCTTCTCTATTTCTAATTGCAAGAATTCCACCGTGAATTTTTGGATTTAACGTTTTGACTCTACCATTTAAAATTTCAGGAAATCCTGTAACATCTGATATTTCTTGGCATTCAATAGAATTTTCTGCTAAAGTTTTCGCTGTTCCACCGCTAGAAATTATATTCCATCCTAAAATTTTTAATTCTTTTGCAAAATCTATAATTCCTGTTTTATCTGATGCACTGAGTAATACTGTTGCCATAACTATTCTCCTTATTATAATTATTCAATAGAAACATTCATGTAATTCCTAAATGCTTTTGATATGTCTTCCAACAAAAAGCCATGTCTTAAAAAAATGTCGCTGCTTTCCTTGTTTTATTGTTATTCTTACTGTCAAAGTTTTCAAATTTAATCCTTAGCATTCTAATAATCTGTTTATAAGATTCTACTTTAATAGACGCTAAAGCATTATTTATTATTTTTTCTCTAGGCCTTGCCTTTTTTAGATTCAACTTTTATCGTAAACTACCCTTTGCCTATTTGTGACACAGATAAGTGGCGTAAACTTTTGAAAAAATTTATCATCATTTATACAATTCAAACCTTCAAGCCTTTTAATAACTTTTGCGATGCTAGTTTATTTGTAGTCTTTTTTAACAAGTTTCATTTACAGATTTTTACTGCTAACCAACTGCTTCGACACTAAAACCAGCGCAGTGACAACAACTCTATTTAACTGACCGTAAGAAACAAGATTTTATAATCGTTTCCTGAAAATTCAAATCTTATTTTTAACCTAAAATTACCAATAGTACCGGCAAAAATCATAAAATTCTCACCACTCTCAAAAAACAGTTTAAATATATTTTTAAATTTACATTTAAAAATGCCACTCTGCTTTTTCTATTTCGCAAATTCGCAATGATAACATTAAAAGCAACCCATCGCACAGCCAACCAAATTCAAACCAAAGAAAAAACATCAATAGTTCACCAACTTGTAATTTCTGGTTCCTAACCCCAATTCCTCAGCATATTTTAATTGAATTGTCGGATCGATTTCAGGATATATTTTCTTAAAAAAATTTTTGCCGAAAAACTCGTTCACTAAATCATAACTCGCTTGATCTACAGAAACCGGATCACTACCCGCCACAATACCAACATTTTTCATAAGTGGTACGTTTTTTGATAGAGAAAAACAATCGCAGTATTTACTTATGTGATTTAAAAAATTTATATACGCGCTTTTTTTATTCTTTAACACACCTGCGGCATATTCAACTATTTTTTCTTGGACTATAATAGAATCTTCATCCCATCTCAGCTTAAATACTTTAAGCACACAATTTACTACACACTGTCCGCAACCTGCGCATTTTTCTTTGTCAATAACCACTTTTTTATCAACAAGAGACAACGCGTGTTGATAACAGTGCCTGGCACAGTTTCCGCAACCAATACAATGCTTTGGATTAACTGCAGGTTTTGATGAATGGTGCATAGCATATTTGCCAGCTTTGCTTCCGCAACCCATGCCTACGTTCTTTAGAGCTCCTCCAAATCCTGTTATTTCATGCCCCTTAAAGTGGCTCATAAACATATAACTATCAGCATTATATATTTCCTGCGCTATAGTGACTGTTTTAAAATATTTTAAATTAACTTCGATTTCTTTTTCTGCGGTACCTCTTAACCCGTCCGAAATAATTATCGGACATCCGCACGAATCAATAGTAAAACCGTGTTTATTTGCTATAAGATGATGATGATATGCATCAGATCTTTCACCGACATAAATTGTGCTTGCATCAGTCAAAAAAGGATAGGCTGTTTTTTCCTTGATAATCTTTACAATTGGCATTACATACTCAGGCTTAATGTAGCCTTCATTGTTTTCTTCTCCAAAATGTATTTTTATTGCTAGAAAATCTCTTGATTTTACATAATCAAACATCCTAACAGCTTTTAAAAAATTATATAGCTCATTCCTTCTGTTCCAAGTAAGAAAATAAACTTTACTTATCATTTCTACTCTCCTGAAATATATAATTAATTAGTGATTTTAATAAACTTCAAAGTTATTTTCCATATTTTCGAAGTTGTTTAAGTGTAACTTCAAAATCTTTAGGCAGCGGAGCTTCAAAAGTTTTCTCTTGCCCGCTTCCTGGCAATATTAAAGTTAAAGAGGCGGCATGAAGCGTAAGTCTTGAAATGAGCGGTTCCTCAAATTCACCCTTTTTTATCTTATAATTACGCTTAATCTTCGACAGAATTATAGGCTCGGAAACACCATACTCACCGTCTATTGCAAGAGGATGTTCAAGACTTAAGAAATGTACTCTTATTTGATGTCTTCTGCCTGTAAGAAGCTGCACTTGAACCAGAGTGTAGCTTTTGAAACGTTCTAAAGTTTTAAAATTAGTTATTGATTTTTTACCTGTTCCCCTTTTATCAATGCATACTTTCCTGCCTGAAATAAAGATAGGTTTATTTATTGTTCCTTCGTCCTCTTTGACAACACCAGACACTAAAGCAATATATTCTTTATGAACTTTTGAATTTCCAAACTGTACACTTAAATCTCTATGAGACTGAGAATTTTTCGCAAACATCAAAACACCAGTGGTATCGCGATCAATTCTGTGAATTACCCACATTTTTTGTTTTAATTGACTTTTCAACATTCCTACAAGCGTATTACTCTCGCAAGTATGCTGGTCGGGAATCACAAGAGTCCCTGCAGGTTTATTTACAACTATAATATCTTCATCCTGATAAATTATTCTTATTTCTTGGTTCATTTTTTTATTTCAATTTTTTAATTTTTATTTTCTGCCGTCATTGCTTTGAAATCTGCCTCAGAAATAATTTTTATATTTAATTTCTGCGCTTTTTCGAGTTTTGATCCTACATTTGCTCCGGCAAGCACATAATCTGTTTTTTTACTTATAGAAGAAGCAACTCTGCCACCAAGCGATTTGATGATTTCGCATATTTTTCTTCTTGTGCAATCTTGAAGCTCTCCAGTTAAAACAAACACTTTATTTTTAAATACGGCATTTTTTGTCGTTTGTGTTTCTAGCTCAATCATATTTACTCCGAATGCTATCAAAGTATCTATAATATTATGGACTGTTTTATTTTCAAAAAACTCTTTTAAAGACAATGCTACAACTTCGCCAACTTCCGGAATTCGTGTAAAATCTTCAATGTTTGCATTAAACAAAACTTCTATATTTTTAAATTTTCTTGCAATGATTTCAGAAACTTTTTCACCTACATGTCTTATTCCTAAAGCAAATAATAATTTGCTTAAAGGTTGTTTTTTACTTTCAGTAATTGCTTTTGCAAGATTTTTTGCTTTTTTTTCTTTAAACAATTTAAGTGCAACGAAATCATTATAAGTTAAGCGATAAATATCAGCAAGAGTCTGTATCTTTTTTCTTTCAAGCAATTGGTCTACCACCGCCGATCCAAAACCGTCAATATCCATAGCGTTTCTAGCTACAAAATGCATTAAATGTCTTTTAAACTGCGCAGGGCATTCGGGATTGATGCATCTGTACGCTACTTCTTCATTTTCTTTAACAATTTTGTTGGCACATGACGGACAGTTATGTGGCGGCCTAAAAAAACCCACTGATTTTTTCTTTATCACTTTCACTATTTTAGGGATGACATCGCCTGCACGTTCCACCAAAATAGTATCGCCTTCATTTACATTAAGGCGCATAATTTCTTCAAAATTATGCAGCGTTGCATGCGATATAGTAACACCACCAATCATTACAGGTTCTAAAATTGCCGACGGAGTAATTATTCCTGTCCGTCCAACCTGTACACGAATTTTACTTAACACTGTAGTTGCTTGTTTTGCAGGAAATTTAAACGCCATAGCCCACCTAGGACTTTTATTCGTATATCCAAGTTCATTTTGCAGTCGTAAACTATTAACTTTAATAACAATACCGTCAATTTCATATTGCAAAAAATCTCTTTTGCTTGACATAATGTCCATAAAATTTGCTATTTCCTTCAAAGAGCGACAAATTGTAAAATCTTTTTGTAATTGAAAACCACACTCTTTACAATACAGTAAAAACTCCGATTGTTTTTTAAATTGCTTGCCATTAATTTTGCCGAATGAATGTACAAAAAAACTCAACTTTCTTTCTGCCGTAATACATGATTTTTTTTGTCTTAAAGACCCAGCCGCCGCATTCCTAGGATTTGCAAACCTTTCCCCACCTGCTTTAATTATTTCTTCATTCAATTTTTTAAAATCTAATTTATCAATATATACTTCCCCTCGCAATTCAAATAACTGCGGAGGATTTTTTATTTTAAGTTTATGAGGAATATCTCGTATTGTTTTAACATTTTCAGTTATATTTTCACCAGTTCCACCATCGCCGCGAGTTGCACCAACAATTAAAATACCGTTTAAGTAAATTAAACTCGCACTTAATCCGTCAACTTTTGGTTCAATAGTAAATTCTATATTTTTATTTTCGAATTTCTTTTCAACTTTTTCATACCATTTTGCAGTTTCTTCTTGAGAATAAGTATTATCTAACGAAAGCATTGGTGAGAAATGTTTCACCTGTTCAAAAGACGATGAAGCAAAACCTGATACTTTTTGTGTAGGCGAATTCAGAGATAAAAAAATAGGGTTTTCTAATTCGAGTCGTTCGAGTTCTTTTACAAGGCTATCATACTCGCTGTCAGATATTTCAGGAGCATTCTTATTATAATAAAGATTATTGTGACGGGCAAGTTCTTTTCTTAAATGGTCAATACAACTTTGAATATCTTCCATAATTATCAGGTTAATTAAATTCAGTTCAATTTCATTTAAACAACAACAAAACAAACAATTTATTTTTTACTTTAAATTTTCTTGAATTCTTATAACTTTAAGTTTATCTAAAATACCATTGACAAACTTACCAGAATCTATCGTAGAATACTTCTTAGCAATCTCTATTGCCTCATCGATTATAACGTTGACCGGAGTATCAGGAGTAGCTATAATCTCATAGGCTGCAAGACGTATAATATTACGGTCGACAACTGCCATTCTCTCAAGTTCCCAGTTTTCGGCGTATTTTTGAATAAGCAAATCTATCTTACCCTTTTTAACGCAAACGCCTCTAAATAAATCTTTAGCAAACTTTCTGTAAACTTCAACTTTTGGTAAATTTTCATTAAAAAATTCACATATAGAATCAACAGAAATCTTACAGCTATCAAAAGTATAAAGCATTTGCAAAGAACATTCTCTTGCTTCTCTTCGAGAACTCATGTAATTATAGACCTCGTTATCATTTTTTTACCTAAAATTCTATAAAAACAGGTCAATATGAAACATATATATCTTTGCTATTAACAAAAACAATACTTTATTGACTTTCTTAAAATCAATCCACAATGAAATCTACTATTTCAATCTCAATATCCTAACTGACCACAAGCCGCATTAATATCTGAGCCCTTCACCTGTCTTACATTAACTGCAATTCCGTTAAGTCTCAATATACTTTTAAACTTTTGGATTAAGTTTTTTGTCGGTATTTTAAACTGAGTGTCTACTATAGAATTAAGTGATATCAAATTTACCTGAACGTTAGGATTTAGAAGTTTGTGATATCTTAATAATCTTGTAAGTTTATGTGCATCTGCGACAGAATCATTAATTCCTTTAATAAGAACATATTCTATTGTAAGCCGCGACTTTGTTTTTTTAAGATAATACCTACCGGCATTCAATATATTTTCTATACTAAAACCAAAATTGTTTGGAATTAATCTTTTTCTTTGTTCATCACTAACAGCATGCAAAGAAATTGC
>JAISRA010000138.1 GCA_031273885.1 Endomicrobium sp. | reverse complement strand
TTTCATAACAAACACCGTATCACCCGTGCCTTTAATGGCCGATGCAAAAATTATATTTCCTGTGTCAAACATCAGATATACTGCTAAAATTATTAAAAGCCTCTTGATCATCAGTTTTGTATGTTCTAAGTCAGCCTGCCCTTCTCCTGAAAATGGATAAATAAGCTGATTTGGCAAAAAAACTAAAGCAAAGACAGCAAACGCAACGTAAGCATATGCTATGTGTATTGCAGATCTAACGCTTTTTTTTGCGAGTTCCACTTGATTCTTTCCTAAATAATTGCTAACCATTACCGATGTAGCCATACCAAACCCGACAATAGGCATAACAAACGTATGATTTATAGTTGCAACTATATTGCTTGCAACAAGTTCTGTTCCACCAAGACTGCCAATAATAACCATAAAAATTCCAAATCCAAGCATATCAAAAAAGAATTCTGCTCCGTTTGGCACGCCGTAACGTAATAATTTTTTCATAAAATCAAAATCAAATTCCATACATCTTGTATTATAAACATCACTATTTTTTTTTGTTATAATCAAAATCATATAAATTATACATACGACAGTTAATGCTACATTAGTTGCCAAAGCGGCGCCAGAAATTCCCATTTTAGGGAATCCAAAATTACCAAAAATCAAACAAAAATCCAAAACAATATTTAAAATTACTCCGCAAAAACTTACTAACAAAACTACTTTGGTTTTACCTCTTCCAGAATAAAAAGCTGCTAATGTCCCTTCAGCAACACATGGGAAAGCACCATAACACAAACCCTTAAAAAACTTTACTTCTTCAATCGCAACAATCTCTGAATGTCCCACATTCATAAAGAATGGCTCAGCGAAAAAAGAAATACACAGAACTATACAAGCGGAAACTAAAGCCAAATAAACACCTTGCCAAATTGCAGGACCTATCGAGTGATATTGTTTTCCACCATAATACCTCGCTACAAAAACATCCATATATGCAAGAGTCCCAAAGAAAAAACATTCAATTACCCAATTAAGAATACCAGCAGAAGTTGCAGCTACAAAAGAATTTTGAGAGTACCAGGAAAGAAAAGTTCTGTCAATAAGAAGTTGAACAGCCCCAATACCTGTGGAAATAACAAGAGGAACGGCTATTGTTAGAAATTCTCTATACCCTCCAGAAGTATTATATTGTCTTTTTACACTGTTAAAGATATTAGTTATCATAACTCAATTACTTTGCATTCATTTAATTTCGATTGTATTTATGTATAATAGTACTCATTAGAAAGTACATTATATCAAAAAGTATGAAGACTTAATTAATATATGTCCACATCATCAATTGTTTCGATTTTATATATTTTAACAAGCTAAAAACCAACAACATAGTCACGCTTAACAAATCTTTGAAATGCGTAATCGCAATTGTAACTACTAAATCAGTCGCAACTATTCTAAGAAATAACAATTTTATACATACAACCAACCCTCTCCACTGCCAAAGAGGTAAAAAGCATTGAAGATATAAGGAATACTATGCTTAAAAAAATAATACCGTAGTACAAAACTATAGTTTATTTCGCAAATATTTTACCTTGCCACCCTAGCGCACATTAATAAACTTTGTTTTATTTAAAAAGCGTTTGTATATCACTTTTTTTAATACAGTATTTTCATTTTTAGAAAGAGTAGGATCCCTTTCTATAACTTCTGTGGCAATTTTTCTAGTAAATTCAATAATATCGATGTCTTTTATTAAGTCAACTGCCTTAAATCCAGGAAAACCATGCTGTATTGTACCCATTATTTCGCCGGGACCGCGCATCTTTAAATCTTCTTCTGCAATTTTAAAGCCACTATTTGTAGATGTCATAATTGACAGTCTTTTACAAGATGCCTCACTGTTTGAACTGTCTATAAGATAAGCATAAGACTGCTTAGCACTTCTGCCTATCCTTCCTCTTAACTGATGAAGTGCTGACAAACCAAATCTATCTGCATGTTGTATTATCATAATTGTAGCATCAGGAACGTCTATGCCTACTTCAATAACAGATGTGGATATTAAAACATTGAATTCTTTATTCTTAAATTTTTGCATTATTTTATTTTTTTCTGGCGAAGTCATTCTTCCATGCAAAAGTCCGACTTTAAAATCTTTAAACCAAGTCTTTGATAATTTCTCCGACTCCTGCACTGCAGATTTTAGAGCAAGTTTATCTGACTCATCTATAATAGGGTACACAACATACGCTTGATTCCCGTTTTTCAATTCTTTTATTGCATTTGTGTAAGCAAATTGTTCATTTGAAGAATAGGTTTTTACTGGAGTTCTTCCCGATGGTAAATGTGTTATGGTAGTCATATCCATTTCACCATACAAGGTTATTGAAAGCGCTCTTGGAATAGGAGTTGCCGTCATCATTAAAACATCAGGAGATACGGCTTTGTCCAGCGCTAATAATTTTTGCATAACCCCAAATTTATGTTGTTCATCTAATATTATTAATGATAAGTTTTTAAATTTTATTCTATCTTCTATTAACGAATGCGTTCCTATTATGATTTTTATATCACCTGTTGCAAAACCGGCAAGTAGTTTCTCCCTTACATTTTTTTTCTTTAATGTATGAGAGGTAGCTAGGACAGTTTTAATATTAATTCCTGAAAGCATATTAGATATCGCACGATAATGCTGTTCGGCTAAAATTTCTGTCGGAGCGACAATCATTGCTTGATAATCATTTTCAGCGGCAAGTAAAATAGCACTTAATGCAACAACGGTTTTTCCGGAACCCACATCACCCATAAGCACTCTGTTCATAGGATAGATACTTTGCATATCAGCAAAAATATCGTTTATCGCTTTTTTCTGATCCTTTGTAAATTCAAACTTTAATTTATTTTTAAAAGTAGTAAGTAACGTTTTTTGTATTGTATATTTTTGTATTTTAAGATTTTTTTTGACATTATAGCGCGCTAAATATAAAGCTGTTTCCAAAACAAAAAATTCCTGTAAAGCAAAAAATCTTCTTGCATTTTCAGCGTCTTCTAAAGTATTTGGATAATGAATCTTTCGGATTGCAATTGAAGAGTTCAATTTAGGAATATTTTTAAAATTAGGGATTAAGGCAGATAGTTCAGGATACAGTTCGCATGAAGATTCTAAAACAGTTTTAACTGTTTCTCTTATAAATCTCTGATTTAATCCTTCTGTTGCTGGATATATGGGTATAATTTTATTAAAAGATATAGGGTTATCGTTTTTATTTTTGACAATCTCATAATCACTTACTACTATAAATCTGTTATCACGTTTTAGTTTTGCGCTACCGTATATGTATGCCCATGTTCCTAACTTAAAAGCCTTTTTTATAGGAATAAAAATATCCATGTTTGAATATTGTTTTTTTTTTCTGAGAAAGCGAACATACGACATGGAAGCATCATCAAATATCTCTACATCTAATATACATAATCCATGGGAAAGCGTTTTTTCATAAGATCTGCCGATTTTTACAAATAAACAACATTCCTGCAAGTATTTATAAGCATCTTTTATAGAAACAATTTTTCTCCTGTCCTGATACTTAACAGGGAAAAAAGTGATAATATCTTCTACAGTTTTAATTCCTAGTTTCGCAAATGCTTGAGAACGTTTTAGTCCAATATTTTTTAGATATCGTATTTCGTAGTCCAAATTTAACATACCAGCATCATACAAAATAAAGATTTGACTAAAAACTGACAAATAAAGTATAATTTTTAAGTTATGGTATTGGGAGGTATGTAAAAAATGTCTTACAAATGTATAGTTTGTGGCAAAGGGTCCACATCAGGAAATACAATAAGTCATTCAAATAAAGCTTCAAAGAGACTTTTTAGACCTAATCTTCAAAGTTTAAACATTATTTTGGACGGTAAAAAAACTCGTGAATACGTCTGCACTTCTTGTATTAAGTCAAACAAAGTAAGAAAAACAATATAGCAGGTCTGAAAACCAAAATTCCATAAGGTTTATGCTCGTAAAGGTTGGACTTTTGTAGGTGGTTTTTGTAGCTATCCTCAGCCTTTTATAAGCTTTTTCTCTACACAGTATGCACGTTATATTAATCTGATATGAACCACATATCGCAAGTCTTTGCAGTTTTGAGATTGTCGCTTGACAAGGTAATATTTTTTTATAAATCTTTCACACTATATATTCTTTTATAGAAACTATATATTTTAAAAATTTATTTTCAGCTACGCCGCAAGTATTAGAATTGCTCAATAAACTCAATTCTTAAACAAATTATTTTGTCTAAAATTTATCTTTATTCTCAAATTTCCAAAACGATAAAAATGTTTATTCCAATCAAAAGCCAAGTTAAAATCTTTATAAACATAGATATATCATTTTTAAAATTTAAACAAAAAAATTATCTGATAAATAGCGACAGAATATTTTGAAGAATTCACTAACTGTCTAACATAGTTATTACAACTTCAAGTTAGTGTTATAGCCATTTGTATTTTTTAACGGACAATGAAATTTTAATCATTTAAAATAATTTCAGCTGCTCTTTTACTTACACCAATTATTCCAAGCATATCCCTAAATAAAAGAAGTTCTTTGACTTTTGGCATGTATTTTTCTGGTTTTAACTGTTTTATTACTGATAAGGCGATTTTACTAGAATTTGCGTCAAACTGTATAAATTCAGGCACAATGGCTTTATTCGCTAGGATATTTACTATAGATATATATTTTATTTTTATAATCGCTCTTATCAAAAAATAATTAAAATATGACAATTTGTACATTACAACCATCGGGATACCCATTAAAGCATTTTCAAGGCTGACAGTACCTGATGAACAAATTGCAAAATCAACAGTTTTTCTTTTTTCAAAACTACCTGAAATATCTAAATCAATATATTTAGGTAAATTATAATTAAACTCAGCATCTGTGGTGCTAAATATTATAAATTTTGCATTTATTTTTTCTTTAAGTATTTTCGCAGTTTCAATAATTATCGGCATATGGCGTTTAATCGCACTCTTTCTGCTGCCCGGAAATAATCCAATAATAGGAGGAGGATTTAATATATCGATTTTTTGTTTTTCAGGCACTCTGTCTATCAAAGGATTGCCAACAAAAACTGCATCAATGCCGTTATCTTTATACAATTTTTCCTCAAAAGGCAGAATAACAAGCATTTTCTTTACAGTAGCAGCCAGTTTTTTTATTCTTCCACTACGAGATGCCCAAACTTGAGGACTAATATAATAATAAACTGGAATATTTATTTTTTTTGCAAACCTTGCAATATATATATTGAATCCGTAATAATCAACAAGTATAATCTTATCAGGCCGGTCTTTACTAAAATGGTTTTCTATTTTTTTAAAAACTTTTTTTAAATAAACTATTTGTTTTATAGGTAAAAATCCGAAAGCATGTATATTTACTATATCTTCAAGGAAATCATCAGCTATGGATTTCAAATTATTACCACCAACTGCGGAAATACGGCACAAAGGATTGATGTTTTTTATCTCTTTTACTAGATTTGAGGCATGTATCTCACCCGACAAATCGCCAGCAGAAACGAATATCTTATTATTTATCATTATTATCTTATCTTTTCTTTGTAATTAAAAACTTTGTTTGACATAAAAACAACAGACAACACAAATCCCAGATACAGTCATTTGAACATAATAGCCAATATTTATTGCATTATTTCAATTTTAATTACATGTTTCATCAAAAAGCCATGTTTTTTAGAATATTAATAGCAAGTTCCACGGCATCTCTTCCTTGTTCACCAGAAACAATAGGTTTTTTACCTTCAATTACGTTGGTTAAATAATTATCAAGTTCATAAAAAAGAGGTTCGTTTGATGGCAGTTTAGGTTTTTTTATATCTATATCAAGAAGAGAAGTTATTTTTTCTTTTCCATTTTTTTTTGCATAAACTTTAAGATTTTTTCCGGCATAATCTATAGAAATATAACTATCAGGTTGAAAAATTCTTATTTTTCTATATTTTTCCATTGAAACTCTGCTTGCAGAAACATCCGCTATACAACCATTTGCATATTTTAATCTGACCTTTGCAATATCTTCAGTGTCAGAAAGTATTTTTGCGCCGTGGGCTTCAAAAGAAACAACTTTATCCCTTACAAGAAAAAATAAAATATCTAAATCGTGTATCATTAAATCCAGCACCACACCGACGTGATTAATTCTCGGATCATAAGGGCCTAATCTGCTAACTTCTATAAACTTTGGACCGTTTACAAACGGAGCTGCAGCAATTACTGCTGGGTTAAATCTCTCAACATGTCCAACCTGTAAAACCAAATTTCCAACTTTTGCTATTTCTATAAGTATTTGTGCTTCTTTAACACTTAAAGTAAAAGGTTTTTCAACAAGACAATGTATTCCACTTTGCAAAAGAGGCTTTGCAATCTTGTAATGATAATGTGTCGGTACAGAAATTACGACTGCATCAACTTTTCCTATAAGCTCGTTAAAATCTGTTAAATAATTTGTTTTATTTACTTCTGCGATCTTTTCAGCTCTTTTTTTATCCGTATCAACAACAAATTCTAATTTAGAATTAGAATGTCGAGCCAAAATTCTTGCATGATACTGACCTAAAGAACCTACTCCAATTACGGCTGTCCTTATGCCCATTTTTAATAACCTTTTATTACTTCAATTATTTTATCGGTATCGGTTTTCGTAAGAGAAGGATGCACCGGAAGAGACAATACTTCTCGAGCGATCTTTTCAGCATTTTTGCATAAACCCACCCTATATCCTAACTGTTTATAAAACGGCTGCTTATATATTACAGAATTATAGTAAATTCCACTGCCTACCCCGTTTTTTGCAAGATATTTAATAAATTTTCTCTTTTCTTTTGCTGCAATTCTTACAGTATACTGATGAAAAACATGCTTATAATTTTTTGGAACAAAAGGTATTTGCAAAAAATCCAAATCTTTAAGAGCTTCGTTATATTTTTTAGCATTTGCAATTCTTTTTGCAATCCAATCTTCAAGCTGTTCAAGCTGAGCTATCCCTATTGCCGCGGCAAGATTGGTAAGTCTATAATTATACCCAAGAATAGTATGCGTACAATGTCCGTTTCTGCCGTGATTTATAATTTGCCTTCCAAATTTATTAGCTCTAGTATCATTTGTAAGAATAATTCCACCTTCACCAGTCATCATATTTTTCGTAGCATAGAACGAAAACGCGGATGCATCTCCAAAAGACCCTACTTTTTTACTTTTAAATTCAGCGCCGTGTGCCTGGCAAGAATCTTCTATAAGTTTAAATTTATATTTCTTCTTAAGTCTAAGAATTGCATCCATATCGCAAGGTAATCCATACAAATGAACTATCAGAACAGCTTTCACATTTTTTTCTTTTCTCAATATTTGTTCAAGCTCAACAGGATTTATATTAAAAGTTTTAGGATCAATATCTACAAAAACAGGCTTGGCACCGCAGAAAAGAATAGAATTTGAAGTTGCTATAAACGAAAAAGGTGTTGTAACAACTTTATCTTCAGCTTTAACGCCACACATTAACAAAGCGGTATGAAGAGAAGTTGTTCCGTTTGCATTTGCGATGCCAAACCTTGTCCCTGAATATTTTGCAAAAGATTGCTCAAACTGAGCGACATATTTACCACTTGCAAGAATTCTTGAATCTAAAACTTCTTTAATACACTGTCTTTCTCTTTTCCCAATAATTGGGTAAGTCATACTTATCATTTTTTCTCTTTTTGCATATAATTATACATATAAGCTATAATATTATAAATATTAACTTTTAGCACGCAGGCAATTATATTCCAATCATAGTTACACCGGCTTTTTTTGCTTTTTCCACAACTTCATTTTTATCCAATATTAATGTCGCTTCAGCCTCTATTGCCATTGCCCTAACTTTATTTTCTTCCAGAATGTCGATTGTATTAACGCCTACTACAGGTACGTCAAATCTGAAATCTTGATTTGGTTTTGCAACCTTAACAGCTATAGAATTTTCTCCACCAAGTTTGTATGCACGCTTAATACATTCATCGGTGCCTTCTACCGACTCAACTGCAAGGACAGACTTATCTTTTACAACAACCGTTTGTCCAATATCAAAACCAGAAATGCTTTTCGCTATTTTATATCCAAATTCAACATCTTTACTCTCACTTGTAGAAAGTTTTTTGCCCGAAATCAAACCTCTTGGAGCAAGCAAATGCTTTAGGTAGGTATGTGACGGGATTAAACTCATTCCGTCTTTTTCAAACTCGCTAGCAATAGTTTTTAAAATAGTATCTGCTTTTTTATTAATCACACCCCCCATCACCTTTATCGCTCGCCAATCCATACCTATTGCAGAATAAATTGTAACATGTTTTACTTGCCCTGCCATAATAACAGTTTTTACTTTTTCACTTTTTAGGGCATCTATGATTTTCTGGAATCTTCCGACAGAAATCCAATAAATTTTGTCACAAATTTTCCATAACTCGGAATCCGCTTCTTCTTTTAATGCAATACAAATAACTTTATTGCCACTTCTTTTTATCTCTTCGGCAACCAAAAAAGGAAATCTATTGTTCCCAGCGATAAGTCCTATATCTTCCATTTAATATTTTTCTCTTTACTCTTTATTATTCGCTCAGGTCGCGCTATTCCTCTTTTGGAATTCTTTATAAAATTCACTATTTCCTGCACACAAATAGACTTACTACTTTCTATCTCTATCAAGGCATCTTTAAGCAAAAGCTTTGACATAAAAAGTACATGGTAAGCGTCTTTTATAGCATTAATTTCTTCAAGCGATATTTTTTTTCTTTTCATACCAACTAAATTTAAACCAACAAGTCTTGCTCTGTCCCCTGTGCACAAAGCGTACGGGATTATATCCATAGTAACAACAGAACCAACTCCTGCCATTGTACCCTTGCCAACTTTTGTAAACTGATGAATACCAACAAGCCCGCTTATAAAAGAACCTTCTCCTATTTCAACATGCCCAGCCGCCGCAGAACAATTTGCCATAATAACATTATTGCCAATACAGCAATCATGTGCCACATGCGACGATATCATGAAATAACAATTCTTACCTATTATGGTTTTACCGGTTTTTTTTGTACCTCTGTTAAAAGTTACGAATTCTCTGACCGTAGTACCACCACCAACATAAACTTTTGAAGGCTCATTATTATAACCCAAATCCTGAGGTGGTGTGCCAATTGATACTGAATTGTAAATTTTACAGTTTTTACCTATTTCAGCATATTCAACATAAGCGTTTGAGCCTATTACTGTACCGTCGCCAATTACAACGTCTTTCCCTATTACGGTATAAGCGCCGATTTGTACATTATCTCCTATAACAGCTGTCTTATCAATTGCAGCAGTCTGATGTATCATAATAAAGCTCTCTTGCATTTACGTTGTTCATCAATTTCATATATTACTTTCCAATTCTCGGTCTTGCAATGCCTCTTTGGGAATTTTTTATAAAAGCTGTTATATCTTTAACGTAAGTGGACTGTGAATCTTTAAGTTTTAACATTGCATCTTCCAATGTTAGTTTAGACATAAACAATATTTTGTAAGCAGATTTTATATCTTCAATTTCACAAAGTTTTATTTTCCTTCTTTTTAGACCGATAAGATTTAATCCTGCAAGAACAGCTCTATCGCCTTGCGCTGTTACATAAGGAACAATATCCATACTAACCATTGCACCTGCACCTATCATTACGGACGTGCCGATCTTGCAAAACTGGTGAACGCCTATACCTGCACTTAAAATTGCATAATTCCCTATTTCGACATGTCCGGCAATACCCGTCGAATAGCCAATTATTACTCCGTTCCCTATTATACAGTCATGCGCGATATGCGCGCACGACATAAGCAAACAATTTTTTCCAATGACGGTTTGTCCTAGTGCCGTAGTCCCTCTGTTCAATGTAACGCATTCTCTTATAACAGTCCCATCACCAACTATAATTTTTGTCTTTTCTCCTTTATATTTTAAATCTTGAGGATGTTTACCAACCGATGAAAAATTAAAAATCTCGCAGTTGCTGCCTATTTCAGCGTGCTCAATTACGCATTGTCCATGTATTCTTGTACCACTTTTTATAGTTGTTTCATGTCCTATAACTGCATATGGGCCTATCTCTACATTATCTTCGATAATTGCATCATCATCAATTATTGCTGTCTGATGTATCATAT
Organism: Endomicrobium sp.; assembly: GCA_031273885.1. Lineage (GTDB taxonomy): Bacteria > Elusimicrobiota > Endomicrobiia > Endomicrobiales > Endomicrobiaceae > Endomicrobiellum. Next base: position 491 of record JAISRA010000138.1, on the reverse strand, counting down.
TGCTCCTTATCTACAATGATAAACATAAATTCAGCTTCAGTTGTTAATTTTCTGTCAACATAAGCTTCACCCTTCATTTTTCCACGCCTACCACTGTCTTTTATAATTTCCACACGCAATTCAAGAACATCACCGGGTTTTACAATTCTGCGAAACTTCACTTTATTTATAGATATAAAATAAGCAAGACATCCTTTCATTTCAGGTCTTGAAAGAAACATAACGCACGATGTCTGAGCCATCGCTTCAACAATTAAAACTCCTGGCATTATAGGCGCGTTTGGGAAATGCCCTTGAAAAAAGCTTTCATTACCACTTACGCATTTATAACCTACTGCTTTTGTAGGATCAGCTGAATTCATTTTTACTTTATCTATCATCAAAAATGGATATCTGTGAGGTATGTATTTCAAAACTTCTTCAAGATTTAATATTTTTTCCGTTCCAGTAGATTCAAGACTTTTACTCAGCATTAACGGCAACTTATTGTA
>JAISRA010000035.1 GCA_031273885.1 Endomicrobium sp. | reverse complement strand
GCTTCTCTTATGTTTTGCGGATAGATTTTATTCAACCAATAGATTTTGCTGATTTCAGAAGATATATAATTATTAAGACCCTGCAGAGAATAGGACATGTTGCTGTTTTCATTTACTTGCCAATCTGTTTTTTTGAGATATTGGTCAACTAAATCAACGTTAAAGGCGGAACTTATCTCTCTTATTTTTCTATACTGATCACGGTAAAGAATATATGCCTTTGCCGCTTTTTTGTATATGGAAGAAAGCAGAACTTCCTCAACTATGTCTTGAACATCTTCAACGGTAGGTTTTCTATGCTCAATAGTGTTACGTAAGAGTGATAAAGCTTTTAATGTAAGCTTATCTGCTACATCGGGACCGAACTCACCTGTGGCTTTACCGGCTTTTGCTATAACGCTGGCAATTTTTCGGGGGGTAAATGCTTCTGTATTTCCGTCTCTCTTTACAATAGAACTAAAAAAATCTTCATTTTCCATTTTCATCTCTCAAGTTAATAAAATTAGAATTAGAATAAAACAGATCACCCGATGTGCTACATTTTTTTATCGAAGATCGAATTTAGTAACTTTCGCTTTTTTACTGAAAAATAGAAAAAATGATCCAGGTTTTTGTGGTTTTTCACAAAACGCTGTATCATATTGTATGAGTGAATAAGTAAATTTGTTTACCACAACATATATATCATATTATTGCAATAAATGTCAAGTTGTATATAAAAGACCACTTAAGTGCAAGGAACCAAAATTCTTGTTTACCACAACTATATACCATATTACTAAACAGATGTCAAGCTCTCTAAAAAGCCGCTTAGGCGCACTAACTGAAGTTCTCATCTTACCACAACTACGCAATATATATAATACTGAAATAAATGTCAAGTTGTGTAAAAAATTGTCTGAGCGAAAGAGTTGGAATTATTGTTTTTGTTATAGAATCAGTAAGGGAAGCAGCTCTCAAAGAGGCGGGGATGGGGAAAGTTGCTTTAATTTTGCATTAGTGGACTTGTCGGCAACCCTTTTTTTGATATCATTAATAAATTATGAAAGAGAGATAATTTCTGATAAAGATTTTACTATAATTTTAAAAACCGATATGAATATGTTCGGTCATGGTCTTTCATAGTTATCAATGGTTATAACGTTATTGATAATTTCGCGCTAAACTATCTCAAAGGTATAATTTCGTCTTATTTCCTTAGATTTAATTTGTCCGATAATATATATTATGTTAAGTTAAGTAAGCTATTTGAAAATTATCAACACTAAAGTTAAGTATCGTTTATAATAAAATTTATATTTATAAATATAAATAATTTTAATTATAGTTATAGTTAACTTTAAAAGTTATTAAATATCACTCACAATTATTTATTAGTATATGTTAATAAGTAGTTTTTTTATAAGAAATGTTTTTTGAAAAGTAGAATTTGAGAAGTAGAAGTGAGTTATAACCGGATTGTGAAGTATTGATTTTCTTAGATTAAAGCAACAGCATTGAGTCTCCATATGAAAAAAACCTATATTTTTCTTTTATGGCTTCCTTATAGGCTTTAAGAATAATCTCTCTTGACGAGAAAGCACTTGCCATTATAAGAGGCGTTGATTTTGGTAAATGAAAATTGGTAATTAAAGCGTTTATTACTTTAAATTTATGACCTGGGTATATAAAAATTGAACTTTCCCCTGAACATTCTTTTATGAAAGTTTTGCCGTCTTTTAAAAAACCTACTTTGTTTGCAGTAAATTCAAGGGCTCTTACTGAGGTAGTTCCTACTGCAATAATACGTTTATTGTTGTTTATTGCTGAATTTATAATATCGGCATTCATTTTATCTATAATGAATTTTTCCGAAAGCATAGTATGTTTATTTATCTCTGCAGATTTTATTGGTTTAAAAGTTCCCCAACCGACATGTAGCGTTAACACCGCAATACGTATCCCTTTTTCTTTTAGAGCTTTTAAGATGTCTTCAGTAAAGTGCAATCCAGCTGTAGGTGCTGCAATAGCACCTAGAGTTTTGGCGTAAACTGTTTGATACCTTTGTCTGTCAAAAGTTGATAGTTTTTGTGCAAGCCCCATTTTTCTATTTATATAAGGTGGCAAAGGCATAATTCCGCATTCCTGCAAAAACTTTAAAATTCCTGATTTATTAAATTGAACTACAGTTTCCCCTAAATTTGTTTTCGCGATTATTTTGCATTCATAATCGTTTTCAAAATAAACTTTTTTCCCGACACTGAGAAAAGGCTTTATTAAAACTTTATATTCTTCATTGTTTTGTTGACAAGGATCTAAAAATAGTATTTCTACTTTACCTCCGCTGCTTTTCTTACCTAAAAGCCTTGAAGGGACTACTTTTGTTGTATTTATTACCAGACAATCTCCAGCATTGAAATAATCAACAATATCAGAAAATTTCCTATGATAAAATTTTTGTGTTTTAACATTGATAACAAAAAGCCTTGAATCCTGCCTATTTTTGATTGGTTTTTGCGCAATTAAGCTTTCTGGAATTTCATAATCGTAATTAAGTAAAAGATTGTCATGATTTGTCATTTATATGTAACCTTTTCAAGTATTGTCCCTGGATAAAAATGGAATAGAATGTCTTTGTAATCTTTACCTTTCTCACCCATAACTTTAGCGCCACATTGGCATAAACCCACTTTATGTCCCCAACCTCTACCTTTAAAATGAAATTTATTGCCATCTTTTTTTATAGAATCAAAAAAATGACTTTTTATCTGCCAAGCATCGACTGCAAGACGAAATTGATATGCATTTAATAAAAGCTTACCCTTAGAATGCACTATTTTTAAATTCTTTGCACAGCCGATAGGAGTTTTTTCTTTAACTTTGATTTTTTTAATTTTCCCTATATTGTTCTTCGAAAGTTTTTCTCTTATAAAGCGTTCATCTAGTGACTTTTCCCAGTTTGTATTTGGCATTTTTTTGCAATATCCGCATTTTACACCTCTTAAATAAGAAGGTGTATTTTCCCAATTCCACACATATTGCGGATCTTCAGTATGACCACCACAGTTTGCGTGAAAAACTGTCTGAGCAAATTGCCCGCCGAATGTTAAAATTTCATATTGTGTCAGTAAAACTGCTTTATTGCAGGAAGCAGTTTCAACACCTGCGCCTCCGTAAACTTGACAATGTGTTGTGGAACACATATTAAATCCCTGAGCTGAGTGTTTGTTCAGATTTGCAATAGAGTACGTTCTACTTATAACAGCTTGCACTTTTAATGTTTCTATAGGCCAATCACAACTAACTTCTTTGGGCAAAACGCCTTTTATATAATCTTCTATTAATAAAACATTGATAACATTTATTTTATCGCCGGATTTTTTTAATATTAGATAGCCTCTATAAGGTTTAGCATTAGCAAAAATAATGCCGTCAGAAGGTTCTATTTTTATAGGCAATGATAAAATATGTTTGTTTATTTGAACACCTTT
>JAISRA010000062.1 GCA_031273885.1 Endomicrobium sp. | reverse complement strand
TATCTTTTGCTAAACAAAACTGTTCAGGCGTTTCAATCTTTGTTCTACCAGACTGTAAATAATCAAATCCACCGGTATTTCTATATTCATTAAGAGTTTTTGCAGAAATTTCTTTATATTTATTGCTCAAAATTCCTGCAGGACCACCAAGATAACCTATTAATGTATTTTTTTTGTTTGCTTTTTTTAACCCGTCAAAAAGCCCCGCGATAACGTTGTGTCCTCCGGGCGCTTGACCACCGGACAGAAATACTGCAACCTTCACAGCTTTCTTTCCAACCTCAGAATTAGCGCCTTTTTTAAATTTAACCACAGGCATACCGTAGGTATTTTTGAAAAGATCTCTGACTTTATTTTGGCCTGCTACAGACTGCGTTGGTTTCCCTTTAACAGGTTTTGCAGACATTGCACCATTTTTTAACACGTCAGGTAGCACCGGCCTAAATCTTGCCCTTTCAATTTGAACTTCTGAAATGTTAGACGATTTCTGTGCCATGTTTCATATCCTCCGTTTTTTATTATATAACCTCTGCACAATATCTTTCGGCTTGACCCGTAAAATGTTGTTTTTCTTTATTATTACATGTTTTTCAAAAGACATAGGTCCAACTTGCGACGGATCTGTATAACCAAACACAGCAACACATATTGTTCCTACTACCGCGACAGCTAAATGCATAACACCAGAATCTATACCAATAAACAAACTGCATTTTTCAAAAAAGCAGCGTTGTCTAAAATACCATTTTTCGCAGTAAATACTCTAGGCATCATTATACATTTTTCAACAATTTTATTCAAAAATTCTTTTTCCCATTTCGCACCTGAAAGAACACAATTAAAACCTTTGTAAGACAAAGTATTTATTACTTCAACCCACTTATTTTCTTCCAAACATTTATCGCGCCGATTATTGCTTGCTCATACTAAAATTGCAATTGTTTTTGAAGCATCGAATCATTACATTTAAACCATTTTTGAACATTATCCAAATTCTCTTTCGGAATATTTAATATATTTGCGTAATCCTTCTGAATTATCTGTAGACCGGCGACGAAACTTAATTTTCTATTATTAAACAATGACGGAACTCCTTGTCTTTTGTGCTTTTTTTCGTAAGCAAAAAACCTAAATATGCTGTGTCAAAACCTATTCTCTCTTTTATTCCTGAGAGAATAGTTACAATCAATGAACTTAGCGATTCTGAAAAAAGAATAGCTTTGTCAAAATTTTCTTTTCTTATATTTCTTATTAGATTTTTATTTTTAAGCATCACACCGTCAACCAATTTTGCGGATATCAAAAGTGGTATTAAATTTGATTGGACTACAGAATATATTTTAGAATTCAACTCCTATCTTGCAGCTTTAAGGACAGGAAGCGAAAAAATCAGATCCCCGAGCTGATTCATATGAAAAAAATTATTTTATCCATTTTTCTAGCTCTGCAAAAACATTCTCAGGTTTAATATTGCTTATACTATTATAATTGTCTTCATTTTTAAGCACTGAAAATCGCCCTATGTATGGAGATGTTTCATTAATATCTGACGCTTCCCCAAATATAAAAATAGACGGAGTTTGTAAAACTGAAGCTAAATGCATCGGGCCAGTATCTGCACCTATAACAACTCTGCTTTTTAATAAAATGCCTGCAAGTTCTTCTATTGTCGTTTTACCGCACAAATCTAATATTTTGTCCGACTGTATTTTTCCAAAATCGCCACTTAATCCTAAAACTACAATTTGCATATTTATATATTTTGTTTCAACCAAATCAATTAATTTACAATAATTAGATATACCCCAATCTTTTCCCTTCCCTCTGGCAAAAGGAAGAAACGCTATAAAATCTCCAAAAATTTTTTTGTTTCTCATAATATTTTCTGCATCTGAAGCTATGTTCATATTCACTTCAGGCCTGAATTTTTTACCAGTTAAAAAACGAACAGGCTCAAGATTACGAAGCATAGCATTAATGTTTGCTTTTTTTGGATATATCTCTTTAATCAAAAAACTGCTAAACTCTTTCATCCCAGGAACTCCAATCTTCCTTTTTGCTTTTGCAAATTTTGCAAGTGCCGCGCTTCGTATAAGCCCTTGCAAATCTATGATTACATCGTATTCTATTTCTCTAATTTTCTTTAATACTTCAAAAAAGGCTCTTAGTTTCCCCCCTTTGTTCCAAATTATAATTTTATCAACGTCAGAACAAATTTTAAGCAAAGATTCCCAACCCCTAAAAACAACCCAGCTTATCTCACAGTCGAAATATGCCCGTTTTAGAGCATAAGCACACGGTAAAGCTTGAATAATATCTCCAAATGAACTAGGTTTAATTATTAAAATTTTCATATCTATTTAAACGTTTTATTTAAAATTTAGCAGTTCTACACTTCCAACTCATTTAATATTCACCAGTAAATTTTGCCACACAAGCACTGATACATATTTTTCTAATAAGCTACAAATTTCTTCTTTACTTCTTCGAAAACTTCTAAAACAGTTATATTTTGCATACATGTTGGATTTTTACAATTTCTATTTCTACACGGATGACAATCAACTTTATGCTGGATAATTTTTGTATTTCCTTTATATGGACCTGTACGTTTTGCATCTGTAGGCCCTAAAATAGCCACAGTTTGAGTATTTAATGCCGTCGCTATATGAACAGGGCCTGCTTCATTCCCTACAAAGACTTTACATATTTTTAAGAAAGAACATAATTCTTTTAAAGTAAATTTTTCCGTCATATCGATTATTTTAACATGTAAATCTGCAATTATTTCCTCGTTCAATCCATTTTCGCTTGTTCCACCTTCTTTCCCACCCACAAGCACAACATCAGCAGTTAATTCCACTTTTAATTTCTCTGCAAGGGATGCAACCTTGTGACTACCCCATCTTCTTGAAATCCAACCACCGCCGGGATGAATTCCTATCAACTTGCCCAAATTTACATTTTCTCGTGAAAGTTTTTTTATAACACTTTTAAAGCTCTCTTCCGGAATTTCTATCGGATAATTTATTTCTTCAACACAATTTAAATATTTTGCAACTTCAAAATGACGTTTAATACAGTGATATGTTGCAGGCGATTTAATTTCTTTTGAAAACAGCCATGAAAATTCTCTCATGCCATTTGTTGATGACGATGCTAACTTAAATTTTGCTCCTGCAATTTTAACAAGCACTGCAGATTTTGCAAGACCATGCAAATCTATACTCAAATCAAATTTTTGATTTCTCAGTTGACGTTTAAGATTTTTATAATATTTAAAAGAAGTTTGTTTTCTATTCCATATAAAAATATTTTCCAGACAAGGATTACCTTCTAAAATCTCGGCACATCTTTCATCTACAAGCCAGCTGAGTCGTGACTTAGGGTATCTTTTCTTTATTGCAGAAAGAACAGGTAAAGAGAACACTATATCACCTATTCTGCTTGGCTGAACTATTAAAATTCTAGGAGAAGGATGATATTCTAAATATTTTAGTATGTCTTTACCCCAGTAATATTTATCCGTAAACTCAAATAATCTGTTTAACTCTTTTTCTACAAGAACCCTTTTTTCTTCGACATTATCTTCAACGTTTACATAAATGGGTTCACCGTAAATTTGCACGATTTTTGAAAAAGGAAGAGGAATTATAGTCTTATCCCACGATTTACTGAACATTATTTTATTTTTTGGCGAGCAACTGATAGGAAGCAAAGGCATCCCCGTTTTTTGAGCGGCATATATAACACCTAATTTAAGTTTATGATAAGGACCTCTTGGCCCATCTGCAGCAAAAGCAAGCGTATGTCCTTCACGGGCATATTTTATAATTTTTATCAGAGCTCTTTCACCACCTTTACTTGAAGAACCTCTGACAGTTATATAGCCAAATTTATGCAAAATTTGAGATAACAATTCTCCATCATTTGAAAGACTTACCATAATAACTATATTGCTTTTTTGGTTAGAAAGCATCATTGAAAACTCAGTGCCGTGCCAAAAAGGATAAATTGAGGGTTTAGGATAATGTAAAGTGTCATTTAAAAATCTTTTTCTTAAGGTTTTATCTATAACGCGACAAACAAATGCAAGAATTTTTATAAAACTTTCGCTACGCATTTAAATTTTCTTTTATTATTTTTATCGTAAACGATACGGCACCTTTTTGAGAATTAACTGTTTTTAACGCATTCCGTCCGACTTTTTCAAGTAACTGCCTATTAGAAATAAACATTTTTATTTTACCAACTAAATCATCAAAATTTTCAACAATGAATGCACCGCCTTCTCTTAGAAGGTCTTCAGCTTCAGGTTTAAAATTATGCATATTTTTACCAAATAGAACAGGTTTTTCATACGCTGCGGGCTCTATAGGATTTTGTCCTCCTTTATCTACTAGAGATCCACCGACATAACACACATCTGAAATTGAATATATATTCTGAAGTTTTCCAAAAAGATCTACCAAAATAAAGTCACTATTAAAATTCCTCAAAGAAAACAATGAATATTTAATATTTCTGTTCTTAAGTATTTTTATTATTTCTCCTATTCTTGAAAGATGCCTGGGAACAAGAAAAAATTTAATTGCTCTACAATCAGAACTTATTTTATTATATACATCAGCAATTATTTTCTCTTCGCCGTTTCTTGTGCTACCGGCTGTAAAAACAAAATCTTCTCTGCTTAACAAAAAATCTTCTCGTTTTGAATTTAATGTAAAATCTCTGTCATATTTTATATTTCCCGAGACAACAACCTTATTTTTGCCGTCATTTAAAAATTTAAATCTATCGGCATCATCTCGACTTCTTGCAATAACCACATCAATTAATCTGACAAATTCTTTCCAGAAAAATTTTAATTTCTTATAAACTGCAAATGATTTGTCAGATATTCTTCCATTAACCGTAACAACTTTTACTTTTTTAACTGATGCAGTATAAAGCATGCTTGCCCAAAACTCAGTTTCAACAAGTAACAACATATCAGGATCGATACTATTAAAAGCATTACACATAATAGGATAGATGTCTAAAGGAAGTAAAGCAGCAAAATCTACTTTTTGTAATTTCTGTGCATATTCTCTGCCACTTTTAGTAATTGACGTCAAAACAATATAACAATTGTTATTAAGCCCATCTAAAATGGGCTCAACGGAGCGGACTTCGCCAAGCGATGCGCAGTGTACCCAAATAGTTTTTGTTTTTGCGCCTTTATTTAAGGGCCTATAAACAGCAAAACGCTCTAAAAGTTTATAAAAGAATTCTTTTCTGTATTTATTGCTAAATAGAACAGTAAATACAACTATAGGTAAAAGCAGGATGAACAAAACATTGTATATTATCAAATAAGCCTTTGCCATTTTATTACCACATCAAAATAATATAAAATTAAAAATAAACAGCAAAAACAAAATGTTGTGTTTTTGTTTTTGCTGTTTATTTATTTTTTTGCTTTTTTCTGGAAGGTATCCAATAAAACAATCCACAAAATGAATATTTAGGTTGAAAATTTCCTGACTCTACGCTTATACCTATTTTATCAATATGAATAATTTTCGCAAACTCACTGTATAAATTTCTGGGGATATCTGAAACTTTTGAAATTTCACAATTTTCAGCTTTCGCTTCATTCGAAATTAGTCTCTGTACAAAATTTTTTGATTGACGTAAAGCATCAACGGATATTGCAGAAACGACTTTACCGGTGTACTTTCCAAAAGCCTCTTCATTTTTTTTATACTCTTCGCATAAATCATTACCTATTGTCACAAAAAAAACACTTTCGGCAAACCATTTTAGAGGAGTGGTTTTTTCGTAAGCAAAAGGAAGAGTTTCTTTTGAAAAAGTTTCATAAATAATAGCTGGTGACAAAAATTTAACATAGAAACGAGAGCACTGTTGAATTGTTTCCTTAGCCTCCACCATAATATCATCGTTATTTACAAGTCTTTTGACTGCACATGAAATTTCTTTTAAAGACAAATTTACTTTAAAATTCTTTATTTTTCTCATTATTTTTTGAAGTTTCAAATAATCAATACTTCTGCTTTATTGCAGATTTTAAACGATTAATTCTTCTTACTTCCCATACGTAAACAAGCGGTGTGCAAATAAATATTGTAGAAAATACACCAAGAACCGTCCCTATAACCATTACATAGGCAAATGTATGTATAATTTCACCACCAAAAAAGAACAATGAACCTGCTACAATGAACACAGTCAGAGAAGTAACGACCGTTCTAACAAGAACTTCATTTATACTCTTATTAATAACATTTGCAAAATCTTCTTTTATGCACAATCTTAAATTTTCTTTAATCCTGTCAAATAAAACAATAGTGTCGTTAATCGAATAACCAACAACCGTAAGAAGAGCCGCTATAACTGTTATATCAATTTCTTTATTCATAAGAATCACAAAACCAAGAGATATAGCAACGTCATGAATAATACCAATAATGGCCGCTATGCCCCACAGGCTTGATTTAAATCTAAAAGTCATGTATATAATTACGCCTAGAAAAGCAAAAAAAAATGCACGCACAGCCTGTCTTGCAAGATATTCACCCACACTAGGACCTACATACTCAACCTTTTCAATTCTCATGGGATTATCTGGAAATTTTGACTGTATAGAATTTTTCACTGAATTCTCAAATTTTTCCTGCAACTTAAGGTTTT
>JAISRA010000043.1 GCA_031273885.1 Endomicrobium sp. | reverse complement strand
AAAAAAATATAAGTGCTTCTGTTGTAAATATGAGGTTTGTAAAACCTCTTGATTTAGATATCATAAAAGAAATGCTTTTAAAAACAAAAAAGTTTATTACAATTGAAGAAAACGTTTTGACAGGCGGATTTGGTTATGGCATAAAAGCTTTCTTGCATGATAGAGAAGCTGTTGTTGAGTGTGTGGGTCTTCCAGATCAATTTATAGAGCATGGTGATTTAAAAATCTTAAGAAAAAAATATGGTCTTACATCTGAAAGTATTGCGGAAAAAGCCTTCCAATTACTTAAAACGTCAAAATAAAGAGTTGAAAATTAATTATGAATCATGGCAAAAATAAAAAACGTCTTGATAATTTACTTTTTGAAAAAGGCTTGGTGCAAACTCGTACAAAAGCTAAGGCTTTCGTAATGAGTGGCAGTGTACTTGTAAATAGTCAAGTTCAATGTAAGCCCGGAACTTTAGTCAGCAGAGAAGATCTGGTTGAAGTTAAAAACATGAATCCATATGTTTCGCGGGGTGGATTAAAATTAGACTCTGTTTTAGATGCGCTTGTTATAGATGTGAAAGGATTCGTTTGTTTGGATATAGGGGCATCGACTGGCGGTTTTACAGATTGTATGCTTCAAAAAGGTGCAACTAAAGTTTATGCAGTTGACGTTGGGACAGGGCAGTTACATTATAAACTGAGAAATGATAAACGTGTTGTAAATATTGAAAATATTAATTTCAGATATTTTGATGGCTCTTTGTTAAAAGATAACATAGATTTTGCAACGATAGATGTTTCTTTTATATCTCTCGATAAAATATTACCTGTGGCATATAAAAATATTACATATAACGGTTTTGTTTTGGCTATGATAAAACCTCAGTTTGAGCTTGAGCCGTCAGAAATAAAAAAAGGTGTCGTAAAAGATGAAAAATTGAGACAAAAAGCTATAAATAAAATAAAAAAAGTCGCGTTAGATTTGGGTTTTAAAATAATTTCTGAGAATGATTCCGGTCTCAAAGGGCCAAAAGGGAATCTAGAACATTTTGTTTTTTTAAGAAAATAATATATTGGGGTTATTTGTTCATGATTTCTTTATGCAATGGGTTCATTTAATAATTTTGTTGCCATAAAATATTGCTAATGAAATATTTACCTATTATATAAATAAGATTATGAAATATGTACTAATTGATAAATATATGCATGTTGTCCGCATAATGCTTTATCATTATTAAAGTTTAATTTGATAATTGAAAATATCATAAAAATTTAAAGAAAAAAGTATTTAATTGAGAGGGAAAATGGCGGAGTATAATCATTACGAAATAGAGGAAAAATGGCAGACAATATGGGCTGAAGGTAAAGTTTTTGAAAGCAAAGAAGATTCAAGCAAAGAAAAATATTATTGTCTCGAAATGCTTCCTTATCCTTCTGGCAATTTACATATGGGGCATGTTAGGAATTACAGTATCGGAGACGTATTTGCACGCTTTCACAAAATGAAAGGTAGAAATGTTTTGCATCCGATAGGCTGGGATGCTTTTGGTCTTCCTGCGGAAAATGCTGCCATAAAGAATAAAACTCATCCAGCAAAATGGATAAAACAAAATATTGCACGTATGAGAGATCAATTAAAAATTTTAGGTATTTGTTACGACTGGAGCAGAGAAATATCTACTTGTGATTCTGAATACTATAAATGGACTCAATGGCTTTTCATAAAAATGTGGGAAAAAGGTTTAATTTTTAGAAAAAATGCAAATGTAAACTGGTGTCCATCATGCCAAACTGTTCTTGCAAACGAGCAGGTCTTAAACGGCATGTGCTGGAGGTGCGATAGTCATACCGAACGCAGAGATTTGGAACAGTGGTTTATGAAAATTAAAGATTATGCCTTCGAACTTTTAGAAGGTCACAAACAACTCGGTAGCTGGCCCGGACAGGTTTTATCTATGCAGAAAAACTGGATAGGCAAATCCTTTGGTGTAGAAGTCGATTTTATACTACAGGGGACGGATAAAAAATTAAGAGTATTTACAACAAGACCGGATACTCTTTTTGGCGTCACTTTTATGGTTGTAGCTCCGGAGCACGAAATTATAAATGAAATGAAGTTGCAAATTACAAATTATGACAAAGTTGCAGAATATGTGCTTGCAAGTGGCAGAAAATCAAGTATAGAGAGATTTTCAAGTAAAGAAAAAGACGGAGTAAAACTCGAGGGTATTAAAGCATTAAATCCTGCAACAGGCAAAGAGATTCCTGTTTTTACGGCAGATTATGTTTTGACAGGATATGGTACTGGAGCCATTATGGCAGTGCCTGCTCATGATCAGAGAGATTGGGAATTTGCAAAAAAATATAATATCCCTGTTATAGAAGTTATAAAGGGAAGCAGCTCTGTGTTTGTTGAGCAACACGCTTATGAAAGCGAGGGCGTTCTTATAAATTCAGGACAGTTTGACGGAACAAAGTCTACAGAAGCTTGTGACATACTTGCTCAGTGGGTAGAAAAACAGGGTTTGGGCAACAAAACAATAAGTTTTAAGCTTAAAGACTGGCTTATATCAAGACAAAGATATTGGGGAACGCCTATACCTATGGTTCATTGTGAAAAATGCGGTATCGTTGCTGTGCCTGAAAAAGATTTACCAGTACTTCTTCCTGAAGATGTCGAGTTTAGTGGCGGAGGTAAGTCACCGTTAAAATCAAGCAAAACTTTTGTAAATGTAAAATGTCCTAAATGTGGCGCAGATGCAAAAAGAGAAACAGATACAATGGACACGTTTGTAGATTCTTCGTGGTATTATGTAAGGTATTGCGACGCTCATAATGATAATGAGATTTTTGACAGTTCAAAATTAAATTATTGGATGCCGGTAAATCAGTACATTGGCGGAATAGAACATGCGTGCATGCACTTAATATATTCAAGATTTTGGTATAAAGTTATGAGAGATTTGGGTCTTGTAAAGCATGACGAGCCGTTTATAAATCTTTTAACCCAGGGAATGGTGACATTAGGTGGTAGTGCAATGTCTAAATCAAAGGGAAATATTGTAAGTCCTGATGAACTTATTAAAAAATATGGCGCGGATACGACAAGACTTTTTATTCTTTTTGTCGCTCCACCGCAGAAACAATTAGATTGGTCTTATGAGGGACTTGACGGATGTTGGAGATTTATAAATAGAATATGGCGTCTTTACGATATCATTAATACAAAATCTGATGTTGTTGCTTCTGAAAGAGACAAGGCAGATATATTAAGAATAGCGCATAAGACAATTAAAAAAATTACTCGCGTTATAGAAGAAGAGTTTCAACTTAATACTGCAATTTCTTCAATAATGGAGCTTGTAAATGCTTTATATACTTATAGGTATCATTCAAGTGATAATGGCACATCTCTTGAAGTGTACAAGACAGTTATTCTTTTAATGGTGCCATTTACTCCTCATCTTTGCGAAGAAATATGGGAGCGGTTGGGATATAAAAAGTATGTATCAACTTATGCATGGCCTGTTTTTGATGAAAGTATAATACATGAAGACTCCATAGAACTTCCTGTGCAGATAAACGGAAAGTTAAAAGGTAGAATAATGGCTTCTGTGGATGCTGGAGAAGAGGTAGTGAAAAACATTATAGAAACAGATAACAAAATTGTCGCTCAGTTAAAAGGTAAGCGAATAATAAAATTTATATATGTCAAAAATAAAATTGTTACACTCGTTGTTAAATGAAAAAGGACTTATGAAAAAAATTACAATGTTTTTGTCTTTATTTGTACTGCTTTCAGTATTTTTGGTCTCCTGTTTATCCGTTTATAATAATGTCGTACAGACACTGCCTGAAAATGTTAGGAAGATATATGTAAAACCTTTTATAAACACTACAACCCAATTTGGTCTTGAAGCAAAATTTACAAGTGAAGTCATAGAGGAAATAATATCAGACGGACGTCTTTCTTTTGTAAATACTGAAGCAGATGGAGATGCTATTCTTACTGTAACAATCGTAAGATATGTTCTGCAGCCTCTTACGTATGATGTAAATATGTTGCCTGAACAATATAAGCTCTGGGTTGTGGCAAGCGTTTCGTTGATCGATAAATATAACAATGTACCTTTGTGGACTGAACTTATTGAAGGAATACATATTTACAAAGACATCATAAAAAGTCGGTGTAATTACAATGTAGATATGTTTGATGGAATGACAGAAGAGGATGCTAGAGAAATTCTCTGGCAAAAAATATCAAGGAATATTGTGAGACGAATAGTGAAAGCTTTTAATTCTGTAACCAGTATGTCAGAAAAAGAAGTTTCTGCATGATGAGATTTCTTCTCAGTATTCATTTGTCTTTTTGGATTAAAAAATGCAATTTTTAAAAGTTCAAGATTTTAATAAATTAATATTGTCTAAGAAAACATCTCCCGTTTACTTGCTTGCGGGTGAAGAATCTTACCTTGTCAATATGTGTCTTAATAAGATAGAAGAATTTCTTGCTGTAGATGATCTTAATAAAGAAATTTTTTATGTCACAGAATCATCTTTAGAAGATATTTTGAACGCTGTTCAAACATTACCGTTTTTAAGCGAGAGGAGAGTGGTTGTTGTCAGAGGTGTAAATAAAATGAAAACAACCGATGCCGAACGGCTTATAATATATTTATCAGATGTTATAGAAACTGCATGCCTTATACTTTTATACAACGATAATTATAGAAAAGAATCTATTGCAGAAAGGAAAGAGCTGATAAATAAATGTATTTCTTCGGAACACTGTATCTGTGTAGATTGTAGAAGACAATATGAAAACGAAGTAAAAGAATTCATAAAAAGCGAATTTGCTCAAAAAGACAAAACAATTTCATACGATGCAATTACAAAAATTGTTAATGAAAATGGAACTGATTTGTCAAATATTTCAAATGAGATAGAGAAAGTATCGTTGTTTGTAGGAAAAAATATAAAAAGTATTACGCAAAAAGATTTAGAAAAAATCAGCGGACATACAAAAGAAATAAATACATATGCTTTATCTTCAAATATTGAAGCAAAAGATTTAAAAAAAGCCGTGTTTGTTTTGGAAACACTTTTAAATGAAGGCGAAGAGCCTGTGATGATTCTTTCTTCGATTTCTTCAGCGGTAAGAAGAATGCTTAGTGCAAAAAGTATGATAGAAGAGCAGCATATGTCTGCTGTTGAAGTTGCTTTAGTGCTTAGGATACATAATTTTTATGCATCGGCATTTTTTACAAATCTAAAAAAGCATAAAACAGTAAAATTGAAAGATAGTTTAAAAAAAATATTAGAAGCTGATGTTGCAATTAAAACTGGAAGCAACGATCCAATATCAGACTTAGAAAAAACTGTATTATTTATTTGTGAGTGAAAATTTCTTTTTATTTATATAAGAGACTTAAAGTGGATAGTTGGAAACTAACTGCTCTTTACGGCAGTTATATTCTTCTTCAAATAATAATATTATTATTATCATATTAAACAGATTCAAAAGACTCAAATTCAAAAAAGCACTTGACATGGTTAATTGTTGGTGCTATAATAGCACTATAAGAATATGAGTGCTAGCATGTTATTGATTGCCAAAATAGCTTTTAAGAGGATAGAATGCGGCATTTAGCATTGGAAGTTTTAAAAGAAAGAAAGACTAAAATACTAAGTGCTGTCATACATTGTTATATTAAGACCGGCAAGCCTGTAGGGTCAAGTGTTTTGATAGAAAAATATAATATTTCTCTTTCTCCTGCCGCAGTTAGAAACTTAATGGCAGATCTTGAAAAAGAAGGATATCTTACCCACCCTCATACTTCTGCAGGTAGAATTCCTACAGATAAAGGTTATAGAACTTATGTAGACAAGCTTACAAAGTTGCAGAGCTTTGCCGTAGAAGAGGAAGAAAGAATAAGAAAGGAGTATGAACAAAAATATAATGAAATAGAGACGCTTCTTTCTGAAACTTCGCGCATTTTGTCCGGTCTTTCTCAATATACTGGTTTTGTTATGGCGCCTAAAGCACAATATGACAAAATAAAAAATATTGAATTTGTGCAAATTGCGGAAAGTGAACTATTAATCATACTGTTTACTGAAAGCGGTATGATAAAACATAATAGAATAGAGGCTTTTCTTACTAAAGGACAATTCATTAGACTTAAAAGGTTTTTAAATGAAAAGTTAAGAGGCATGTCGGTTGCACAGGCACATAAAAGAATTGTTTCTGAAATAAAAGATTTCAAGCAGAGTGAAATAGAGATTTTTAAAACCGCTGAAAAAATTAGCGACGTTTTTTATAATATGCAAGATGACATCTATATAGACGGGACGTCAAATGTAGTTACAATTCCGGATTTTAATGATTTCGAACCTTTAAAATCACTTATAAAATTTAATGAAAATAAAGAAAAATTTGTGGAAATAATAAACGAAGACTTCAATAGTAATGGAATAAACGTAAAAATAGGTTCTGAAAATACGCTTGCAGAACTCAAAGACTTAAGTATGATAACTACAGTTTATAAAAATGGTGAACGTGCTGTAGGAATTTTGGGAATTATAGGACCAAAACGCATGGAGTATCAAAAAATGATGTTGCTTGTAAGCCGCATTTCTGAAATGTTAAACAAGTTTTTTAAAGATAAAGAGTGACGGGAGGGATAATTTGGAAACCAAGAAACAGGAAATAAAAAATGAGTTGGAACATGAGCTAGAAGACTGTGCCTACAATAAAGTAAGAGATGAAAAAACATCTGAACTCGAAATTTTAAAACAGTTAGTCGAAGAACAAAAAAAACTTGCTCAGGATTACTATGATCGGATTATAAGGCTTAAAGCTGATTTTGAAAATTATAGAAAACGTTGTGAAAAAGAGAAAAAAGATTACTTAGAATGGGGAAAAGAGAAAATTCTTGTAAAACAGATTGGTATTAATGATGTTCTGCAGCAGGCATTAAAGAGTGCAAAAGCCGGCAATAATATAGAGAGCGTTGTTGTTGGTCTTGAAATGATAAGTAGAGAATTTGCAAAGATATTGGCGGAAGAAGGCGTTGAAGAAATACAATGTGAAATGTTCGATCCGAATATATGCGAAGCTTTAGATCACGTTGAGAGTGCTGAAAAAGACGGCAAGGTTTTGGAGGTTTATCAAAAGGGATATAAAATTAATGGAAAAATCATAAGAGCGGCAAAAGTCAAAGTGGCAAAAAACAACAAGTCCGAATTTAAAAGTGAAGAATAGGCAGCGTGATAACCACTCCTTATTCACCGTCAAGAGTTTATCATAAGAGAATATTTAATATAGGAGGAAGTATATGGCAAAGATTATAGGTATCGATTTGGGAACATCGAACTCTGCAGCAGCTGTTATGGAGGGAGGGAAAACCACCCTTATTCCTTCAGCTGAAGGGACAACTTTGGGCGGCAAAGCTTTCCCTTCTTGCGTTGCATTTACAAAAGACGGTCAACTTCTAGTTGGCGAACCTGCGAGAAGACAGGCAGTTACAAATCCAGAGGGGACGATAAGTGCTTTTAAAAGAAAAATGGGAACTGATTATAAATATAATGTAAATGGCAAAGAGTTTACGCCACAGCAACTATCGGCTTTCATCCTCCAAAAAATTAAAAAGGATGCGGAAGCTTATCTTGGCGAAACAATATTAAAAGCTGTCATTACTGTTCCTGCATATTTTAACGATAATCAAAGACAGGCTACAAAAGATGCAGGTGCAATTGCCGGTCTTGAAGTCGTAAGACTTTTCAACGAACCTACGGCAGCCTCTCTTGCTTACGGTATAGACAAAGTCGGTAAGGAACAGAAAATATTAGTTTTTGATCTGGGTGGCGGAACTCTCGATGTAACCATCATGGAAATGGGTGCTGAGGGAACATTTGAGGTACTTTCGACTTCAGGTGATACGCAACTTGGTGGAACTGATATGGACAGTGCTTTAATTAACTATATTGCCGACGATTTTAAAAAAACAAATGGTATAGATTTGCGCAATGATAAGATGGCAGTCCAACGGTTAAAAGAAGCTGCAGAAAAAGCAAAAATTGAACTTTCAAATGTTTTAGAAACCGATATCAATCTTCCTTTTATTACAGCTGACTCGTTTGGTCCTAAACATTTAACCATGAAATTTACGAGGGCAACTCTTGAAAACCTTGTAAGACCTATTGTTGAAAGATGTAGAACATCAATTGATCAGGCGGTAAAAGATGCAAAGCTTACAGCTGAGACGGTTACAAAAATAATTTTAGTCGGCGGACCCACAAGAATGCCTATTGTCCAAAAATTTGTCGAAGATTATGTCAATAAAAAAGTGGAGCACGGAATAGATCCTATGGAATGCGTGTGTTTTGGAGCTGCGGTTCAAGCGGCAGTATTAACGGGAGATGTTAAAGATATTCTTCTTTTAGATGTTACTCCTCTCACACTTGGACTTGAAACTATGGGTGGTGTAAGAACTGCGTTGATAGACAGAAATACTACAGTTCCTACTAAGCGTTCCCAGATATTCTCAACGGCTGCAGACAGTCAGTCCAGTGTTGAAATTAACGTTTTACAGGGTGAAAGACCTATGGCAAAAGATAATTTGTCACTTGGCAGATTTATGCTTG
>JAISRA010000009.1 GCA_031273885.1 Endomicrobium sp. | reverse complement strand
TCTAGGTTCATCCCTGCGCATGCAGGGAACATAGGTATATCCTCTTTTTATCTGTGAAAAAGGGAGGTTCATCCCTGCGCATGCAGGGAACATATAGTATCCCTTTCATTCGTTTTTTGAGATAGCGGTTCATCCCTGCGCATGCAGGGAACATTACTTCATAAACATTCTTGCGTTATTTTATATTGGTTCATCCCTGCGCATGCAGGGAACATGTTGTAAGGGGCTTAAAGGGCGGTTTACTGGGCGGTTCATCCCTGCGCATGCAGGGAACATGAATCAATTATTGCATCTTTTTTAACAGAATGAGGTTCATCCCTGCGCATGCAGGGAACATTTCTGCACACAGAATGGTAGCCGGCATTAGAGCGGTTCATCCCTGCGCATGCAGGGAACATGGTGCTACTAACTGTCCCATTTGTGCTACCTGAGGTTCATCCCTGCGCATGCAGGGAACATACTTCTAAAACCTTCATATTTGCCCTATAATCAATTATTTATAAAAAAAACATTTGGCACACACTAACACGTAAATTATTTAGTTTCCAAAGAACATTAAATATCGCAGAATTAGTTATTGGCTTCTTCAGGATAGAATGAAACAAAACGTAAACCATTAAAATCAATAGGAAGTCTCCTGTTTTTACCTAAAGTTGTAAAATCGAAGCCTGCTTCTGTTGGAGCAGACCAAGCCATCACTGCATTCCCATCACATACGTACTTGGTTACCATATCCCAAAGCATTTTTCTTACTTTGATAGAGTAATTTCCAACATAAACGCCGCATCTAACTTCTATCAACCAAAGAGAAAGTCTACCCCTAAGCATGGGAGGAATATTTTCAACTACGATGACCATCATCTGCTAATCCTTTCTCAGTTATTATGACAGGTTCAACTATTGCATGAGGTGCTTTAAAATCAATATTACCAGCTGATAAAATATCATTTATACTAGGGATAATTTTTTCTAATAGTTTTGTATTTCTAAAGCAATCTCTACAAGCTTTTCTAACTTCTTGTTCTGGTTTTTGAGGGTTTCGCGCTGCTATGCTAAAAGCTACTGGCACTACTGTATTAAATTTATAAATGTCTGCAATATCATAGACAAAAGATAATGGATTTCCAGAATGTATAAAACCTATAGATGGAGCATATCCTGCTGCTAAAATGGCTGCTTCTGTTATACCATAAAGGCAAGCTGTTGCTGAACTTAAACATCTATTTGCTAAATCGCCTTCATCCCATTGAGAAGTATTATAGTTCCTCAATGTCCATTTCACTTTATACATCTTAGCAAGCATTTCATACATTTTTCGAACCCTTACTCCTTCAATACCCCTTAATTGTTCAATACTCCTTCCTGCCGGAGGAACATCATTAAAGCGTAATTCATACATTTTTCGAACTACATTTAATCTCGCTTTTGGATTTAAAGCTATCTGTGCTTGGAAAAGTAATTTATCAGATCTTGCACCGCCGGGTTGTCCTGCTGAATAAAACCTTACTCCCGCCTCTCCAATCCAACTTATTAAACATCCTACTCGTGCTGCTAATACTGCTGCTGCATGAGAAAGTCGTGTCCCTGGTTCAAGCATTAGACATGTAATGCCTCCTATAGGGATTTGAGTACGAACCCCTGTTTCATCTATAACGACAAAAGCACTATCAACCACATCAATATTCCCTTTTTCTACAAATACTAAAGACACTCTTTCCTTTATTGTGATCGGTTTGACATGTTCATAGTTCGATATAGAGTTAGACATTAAATTTTCATAAGCGATAACATCCCGCATCCAAAACTTTTTGCTGGACCTATTCCAGTCTGAAAAAGTTTTAAAAATAAATCGCTATCCTTAATAATTAATATTCCTTGGAAAGTTACTGTAAAAATTTTACCATTTCCATCATTTTTTTTAAAAAATAATACCTCCTTATGAATAACATTACATGCATTTATATTAGCTATACCTTCAAACTTGTTCTTTAACCATTTAATTTGCTCTTGTTCGTGTATGTAGGGGACTCTGTTTTTGTTTTTCATTTTACAAGGATTTGCACATAGTAAAAATCTGAAACAACTAGAGTTTTTAAACACAGGATTAAATTCTTTTGTCAATTTAACGTTTCTAGCTTTTTCATCAGGACGTATAATAGACTGCATTATTATTTCTATTTTGGCATTTTTTATTTTATTGTCTACTCTAAATAAAAATTCTCTTTTTGCATTACAATTTTTAGGAAACATATTCCATAAAACTTTATGTCTGTTATATGGATTGGCTATATCGATAATTGGAATTTCTAATTTACTTAAAAACATAATTTCCCTCACACATATATACTGTTCTTTGAGAATATATTTTTTTCCCAATACTACTTGGAACATCTCTTACTGAAATTTGCACTCCGTTTTCAAGGATATCTTCTGAGTATATCCTTGTGGGTTTATTCTCGTTATTTTGTATTCTGTTAAAAACTATATTAACAGCATTATTTAGACTATCTTCTTGCAGTAAATTTTTTTCCTCGTTAATAAACAAAGGACATGTTATAGGACAGGATCTTCTGCCAAGAAATGGAGTAAAAACAGGTTTTTTAATAGCAGAGATAATTTTTTCAATATTATACTCAGCATTATTACTAAATTGAAGCAAAACAATAAATTTACCGTCGAAAATATAACTTTTTCTGGATATAATTGCGTGTTTATTTGTTTCTCTTGAGACAAGAGGTGCATTCCTTATAGTTTGATAATCTTCTTTTCTGATTCCTTGTTTTTCAACAATAACAGCTACTTTATAAGATTTGTCTAGAGATATTATTTCTTCTTGATTTTCTCTATCTATTCCTAAACATGCCGCTAACAATCCAGTGATAGCGCTTCTTGTAGGGAAGAGTTCTGTAGGCCTATCATCCTCGTAAGTGTGACATCCCCATGATTGTATAGGAGCGTCAAAATACAAAACCAAAGTATTTTGCATTTTATTCACCGCCTTTCATTATCCATTCTTTTAATTCTTTAATATTTTTTTTATTCTCCACATTGTCATTTGTGGAAAATACGGCTTTTTCTCCATCTAAACCAAAGCTTTGGGATATTTTTTCAAAGTAATCTTCCAATTTTTTAATAGATTTGTTAAGAAATCCGCCATTTTCATCTTTTTCAACAGGTTCTTCAAAAGCATTGGCAAGAGATATTGGCACATCTGAAAAAACAATCAAAACATAATCCGGAAGATTGTATGCTGCAAATGAATGTTGCATCCCGGTCGGTTGTGTCACAGCAAAAACCCATGCTCCTTCAGCGGCTTTTTTTAGAATTTCCTCATTATTGGGGCTTAAGGTATTTTTTTCTAACTGTTTTAAATTTATACTTGCATATTTATAAAACACACCCGCTGAGAACTCATGTTGTCCTATATGTGCAGAACCGCCGCCAGCTTCGTTAGATAAACTATCCGTAGCAGTAAACCAATCTATTTCAGGCTCGGCAGTATGAGTCGTAAATGCATGAGCAACAGACATTGAACCGTCAACAATTTTCATAGCCCCTGACGTAACCATTCTACCGAATAAAGCAATGTCTATTGTTATATACTTATTGTATTCCTTATCTCTTTCTAAAAATTCTGCTAATGTTAAAGGATTCTTAGATTTTTTTTTAATATCATTTTTTTCTTTTTCACTTTCATTATTTTTAATGTGCTTGTTCCATTCTTTACATAAATATTTAACTTCTTCTGGGGACCATACTCCAACAGGTAAATTCTTGCTGTACTTTGTTTCTTTACCATCATCATTTTCTTCTTCTCCTTCAACTTTATCATTTGCTTGTTTCTTTTTTTTTGCTTTACAGCTACACATAGCATCTACTATTGCTTTTATCGTTTTTTCTCCAACTTCTTCTAAGAAGTGCTTATCTTTTTTCAATTCTTCAATAAATAAATCAGGACGTCTTGTCCTTATTGATATTTGAAAATTTTTTAAAAATTCATCCGCATTTCTCATTGCATATTTGAGACATTGACTTGAAATACGGATACGCTCTGTCCCGCCGAAAACTGCAGTTTTTTGCATGTTCATATCATCCCTGTTTAAGCATGATAAACTATGTGAAGTAAGTACATGGATGTTTAAATACTTTTTTTTCATTTTTTTCCCTCCATTTTTTATTTTTTAGCAAAAACAAAATCTTCTAATATTTTTTGTTTATTTTTTTTATTCCAATAATATAATGTTTCACAAAGTTTAAATTTATTTAAACTTTTAACTTCGGCATGAACAATCATTCGCCTAAGTTGTATTATATCTTTTGGATAGCTTAATCTTAAAAAATAACATATTCTATTTTCCCATCTTTCTAATTCGTCCTTTGTTTTGCTTTCTGCAAAAGTCTTTCCTATAGTTTTATCATTGTTGTTTTCAATAAATGATAAAATATATATCATTCTTTCCCAACTTGTGCTTGGTTGTTCAACTCCGGCATCTTTAAGAAGATTATAATATAAAGGGAAATTTCTAAGTTTTTCAGGACTATCCAATCTTTTAATCAACTTTTTCTTATCATTGTCAAAAATTTTGATAACTTTATCAATTTTTTCTTCTCTTTCATTCATTTTGGATTTTCCTCCTTTAAAAGTTTTCCTATGTTCTTGTTCAATTTATGTTCATTATTTAAAATTTCAACTAAATATTCAGGTTTATGCCTGTATGTAAATGTCACTTCTTGGAAGATTTTTTTAGTAATTTTTGAGATTTCTTTAAACAATTCTCTTTTCTCCTCATCTTTTTTTTTCAAGTGAACATTCTTTATGATGTTGTAAATATCAGATTCTGTTCGTTGATAGAACAATTCAATGGCTCTTTTTTTTAGATTTATTTTATTTTCTCCACATTTAATTATGCAGACTGATTTAAGTTTTTCAACAAACTGTTTGACTTCTTTTAAAGTATCTCCTAAAGATGAAAAAGGATTTTCTGATTTTGATTTCCATATTGGTGATATTGATATTGGTCTTGTATCATGTCTACGATTTTTAATTTTAGCTTGCTTATTTACATATCCGCCTACCATCAATTTGTAGGCCTTATCATTATTATCATAATAATGTCTAATTGTTGCTGCAGGTTCTCTTGACTCAGCATTAATTTCAACTTGATATAAAAGCCCAGGCAAATATGTCCAAGTAGGATTAGAATTATTAAACGGCATTGCCGATATTACAGATTCTGGTTTTTCCTTTTTTTTCTTTAAAGTAATAATTTTAGAAGAGTGCGGATGATTCCAATATCCTTCCACCTCAAAGTTAAATTGTTTACGAATAAAACTTGCAACCATTGTATCGGTTTCAATTCCGCACAACATACACGTATTCTTTTTATCCATAACAATCTTATCAGATAATTTTATTTTCGCAGGTTGCCAAAAAAGCCCTCTTAATAAACCTATTTGTGACGGATCTATTTTTGAATCTGTAATAGGTTTGACCCAAACAGGCTCATTGTTGTCTTGGGCTTGCGGTAAATTCCCAAAGTCTTTAGGTAATATGTTATTCCATATCGTTGCGCGCAAATTATCCCCTTGAATAAAAGCTGTTATTGGTACGTTTCTGAGTCCATATTTAAACCCGCCTCCAAAACTTGGCGCATTTGCTGCTTGGTTAAATAAAGCGATGGCAGTGCAAGAAGGACAAATTTTTTCTACCTCTTTTGCAGAGTTAAAAAATACATGAGAAGTTTCTGCTGGAAGTCCCGGCAATATATTTTGTATAGAAATTGAAATTGGTTCCTTCTTGACAGTGTGTACTTCAATTGCCTGCATGAATGGATACTTGTTATGAAATAAATCAAACCATTCTTTGTAGGGGGTTATAAATTTTTGATATTCAGCTTCTGATATGGGATTGTCGATTCTTTGTTTTAATTCGTTTTCATTTTCAGGTAAAAATATGGATTGACAAATACTAATTATCAATTGCAAAGCGGCAAATTCCATATCATCTCTTGAAAGGGTTATTGTAACATCGTCATCACATTTACCACATAATACATCTTGCAAACTTATACGTTTTAAAATCTGTTTCTCTATAACAGGTATCCATTTATCTAATAATAGATTCATTTTATAAACTCCAATCCGTAATATTTTGAATATCTGAATTGTTTTTTTTCGTTAGAACTTTTCCAACAATTATCCTCTGTTTTTTTCATTTCCACAAAAGCCGTTCCATTTATGATATTCAAGACTTTTACCCAGTCTTCTCTAACATAGATGCTGTTAAGATCTAATAATTCATTGTATTCTAAATCTGTTTCTTCTGGTATTGGAGTATCATCTAAAAAAACTTTTTTGCCATTCTTAATATAGTAAGGTATTAAATTTATTTGATCATCTGTATCTCTTGTGAGTTCATTGCATTTTTTTTCACTATCATTAAATTCATTATACTCTCCCTTAACCAAGCTCTTTGCAAGGTCTTTTCTACAGCACTCTTTGCCATAGAAATCATTGTATCCTTTTTTTATATATTCAGGTGCTTTTGAATCATCGTCTTCATAAACTATTTCTATCCATTTTCTATAAGCTTCCGGAAATTCTAGTTTATCGGCATTGATTAATAACTGCTCGGTTTTCCATAAAGCCAATACATTTTCGTATATAAATTTACTATCTCCATAAGAATCATTTTCAGGGATTATTATTAAACATTGAGCGGTTTCGTATTTTTTAGGTCTGACATTAGAGTGCCTGTGTAATCTGCCAAGTCTTTGAAACAATAAATCAGCTGGACAGAGTTGGGTAATCATAAAATCAAAATCCAAATCAACACTTTGTTCAATAACTTGAGTTGCAACTAAGATATATTTTCGCGCTTTTCCATTTTTCCCACATTTTTTTAAACATTCTACTTCTATATCTAACCTGTCTTTAAAACGATACTTTGAATGAAAAAGTTTTATGGCAATACTTTTATCTGTTATCAATTCATTAAGCATTTTAGCTGTATTTTGAGCTTCTTTAACTGTGTTGCATATTATTGCAACTCTGCCAGATTGCAAAGCACAATCAATACACTGTTGTAATACCTCTTTTGTAATAGACATATTGATTGTCTTTATTTTTGATAATTTGACTGTTTTTTTATTATTGTTTGAGGGAATATTTTTTTCTATTATTGAATATCCATCTTCTCTGATAGTTACTGAAGTAATAAGAGGATAGGCCTCGCTTCCTTTTTCGAGTTGTGCATTCCACTTTTTTAGCAATTCAACTTTTCTTTTAGTTTGCATAGTTGCAGATAAAAGAATTACTGGAGATTTAAGTTTATACTGCCTTTCTAGAACTTCATCAAGTAGACCATGCATGTATGTATCATACGCATGAATTTCATCTACTATTAAAACACTTTTTGATATACCAAGTGATCTTACAAAATTATGTTTTATAGGAAGAACCGAAAGTAAAACTTGATCTATAGTGCAGACTCCGATTTGACCTAAGAAAACTCTTTTTTTACTTTGCGTTAACCAATTTAGTGCATCATTAAATGAATTGAGGTTATCTTTATCTTCATTGCATTTAGGTTTTGATTTCAAATGAGTTATATACTCTTTATTAAATTGAGCTTTCCCATGAGCTAATATCAAAGAACCATTATCTTTAAAAATTTTTGAAGCGATTTTTTCTAACCTTTCAAACATTGCATTTGCACTAGCTTGTGTAGGCAAAGCAAAAATAATACTCTCTGCTAACCCTGCATTTATTAATTTTATTGCATAAATCAAAGCCGCTTCTGTTTTTCCTGAACCTGTAGGAGCTTCTATTATTGTCAAAGTAGGGTTTTCTTCAAGCTCAGACATAAAGGTTTGGATTTCATTGAAAGTATAATCAGAAAAAATTTCTACAGGTTTTTTGCCTGTTGATTTGCTCAACAATCCCATTTTTTCGATAGTGTTTTCGGCTAGTTTTTTTCTTTCATCAAAATATTGCTTTAAATCAATTTCTTTGTTTTCAAAATGGAAAAAATTTTCATTGGAAGCTATCCAGTCGCAAACGCTTATGAAACCAGCTAAAGCATGTTCAGGAAAAAACTGAATATCAGGGAAAGCATTTATTTTAAATAAATTTTTTAAGTCTTCAAGAAATTCTCTTCTTACATTGTTATCTTTATCTATAATCCAATCCTCCATTTTAAAATCTTTGTATCTAGCTTGGTCTGATTTTTTTATTTCCCCATGATGTTTAAAAGTTTCCTCAGACCATTTTTCATATATAGTGCATATTTTATTTTCTTTAATATAGTCCTTAAACCATACAAAACCTGCTTCCGAATGATTAAAATATTTATCAAAATAAATGTTTTCCTTTATCTTTAGATCTGGAGGAGCAAATTTAGGAACTTTAATCTGAAATCTTGAATCAAGTTTACCAAGATCATGGATACCAGCGAAGAACAATACAATTGACATAAGAGCAGGATTGTTTTTTGTAAGAAGCATTTTTAATATTTGTGAATTTTGAAGCCAAGCAGAAGCGACAGCAGCGGTATCAAGCGCATGATATACTAATGGATGGCTTTGTTTTTCTGAGGTTTTCCCCCAATATTCAAAATACTGTTTCATTATCAAGCCTCCATCCTAAAAATATAGTTGGTTAAAGACTAAAATATCATAATTAGAAAATGTATTTTTGATATCTTTTTCTATACTTTCTTTTGTACTTAGCGATAGACCAGCATACTTAATAAAATACAGTAGGGAATCATAAAAATCGTTTTTTTTATACTTTTCGGGGGAATTTGATTTTTTTAAATGAATCAATTAATATTGTTGATGTTTTGTGAACGTTCAATACTTTGTACTATAAATCCTGTCAAAGAATGTTTATAATTTGTCAAATAACTCTTCTTTATTTAAATAAGAATAAACATTTTCGATCGCTTTTAAAAAATATCTTTTCGGTTTTTTGACTTGTTAATATGGAATTATTCCTTAATCTGCAAACATAAAGAGGTTTTTCTATGAAATATGCTTTTGTGGACTTTGTATAAAAATGATAATAAAATCCTACATCTTTGTAAAGAATGCTTTTTGAAAATGCGATGTTATTTTTTTCTTATAAAATTAAGGTTGTATAATTTACTGCAAGCAATTACGGGAAATCATTTATATTGTCTGGAGTAATATCTATATGTATTGTCCTGAGCAGGCTTATACTTATTAAAATAATTATCCTTAAGAAAACGGTGTTTGTTGTTATCGAAAAATTCAATATTTAGCCAAACGCTGTTTAAGCCTTTGTTATTTTTAAGTTGGATTGTCTTTATTCTTTTGTCTTTTGCGGCATATTTTTCAATTATTTTTATTGAATTATCACTGCCGCAATCATCAATACATAATATTTCAATGGTTTTAAAAGTTTGATTTACAATACTTTCAAGACATTACTCTATGTAAAGTTCGGCATTATAAAAAGGCACAACAACAGAAATTGCGCGCATAATTTTCAATAAGTTTTGAAGATAATTTTTAACTACGGCATATTTGGAGGTATTTTTTAATTCACCTTGAAGGAATTTTAATGATCTTATGCCGCGTAAAAGTTTACTGGAACTT
>JAISRA010000128.1 GCA_031273885.1 Endomicrobium sp. | reverse complement strand
TAACAGTTAGTATTTTAATTATCTTTTTCCCTATAGTTTGAAACATACCAATTCCATGTATCTATAGTTTGCGGGCATAGCCAATTGCCGCTATTAATGACGTATTCTATTTTTGTTTTAAGAACTTCAAAAAAAGCTTTATCCAAATCATTCTTTGATAAGTTGCGGACTCTTGAAGCATGTTTCCATTTTCTTTCATGAGAAACAGAATCCGCCACAAAGATTATTTTCTCAATAACGCTCATATTTTCTCTGCCCAAAGTATGGTATCTTACTGCATTTAGAATATCTTTATCTCTAATTTTAAATTCTTCCTTTACAATAATCTCACCAGCAAAAGAATGCAATAAATGTGGTGCAAATTTTACGATATCTTTAAAACATTTAAAAGTTTTGCGCCCTTTAAAAAAAGCAACAAGTTCTTCGCCTGCCATAGCTTTCGCACAATCATGCAAAAGCCCTGCGATTTGAGCTTTTAGTAAGTTTATATTATTTTTTAAAGCAAGTTCTACTGCAAACATTGCTACATTATAGGAATGTTCAAATCTTTTAGGACTTAAATGTTGTGATAAGTAATCAAATATCTGTACTTCAATGCTCTTATTCATTTATATATTCCGTTTTTTATAATATAGTTGTAAACCTTTTCATCAAGCAATGAAACTATTTTGGTCGAATCCTTTCTAATTAGCTCTCTTATTTTCGTAGAAGAAATATTTTCTATTTCTTGATCTATAAAAACACATTTATCCAAATATTTTGTATCTTCATTTATTTTAATACCCGATCTTTTTGCAACTATAAATTTATAACGGTCTGTAAGATAATCTATATTTTCCCATGCA
Source organism: Endomicrobium sp. (assembly GCA_031273885.1). Taxonomy (GTDB): domain Bacteria; phylum Elusimicrobiota; class Endomicrobiia; order Endomicrobiales; family Endomicrobiaceae; genus Endomicrobiellum. The sequence goes on along the minus strand of JAISRA010000128.1, from coordinate 6,881 downwards.
GGTAAATCTAAAAGAGAATCCGAGCCTATAACCATATATATTTCATCTTTGGAATATAAACTTTGAAAATAATCTAATGTCTGATATGAATATACCGTTTCTCGTCTTTGAACTTCATACAGACTAATGTCTGTTTTTTCAAGATTTCCTGCGGCAAGTTTTAGCATTACAATTCTGTCATCAACACATGCATATTGTTTTATTTTATGAGGAGGAATATACGCTATAACAAAAATTAATTTTTTTAATTCAAAAAAGTTTAACGCAAATTTCGCAATTTGAATATGAGATTTATGAACAGGGTCAAAAGATCCGCCGAAAACAGCTATCTTATTCATTTATATTTCCTATTTTTGTATTTTAACTCAACCAGCAAAGACTAAATTTGAATATTAATTAAATTATCTGAGACCACTTCTAACGCTTGTAATAAATAAAACAACCATTCCCTTTATTGAAAGTTCTCTGCACAACCTTTTAAAATGAAAGGGAAAAATAATTTATGCTACCGTTACTTTATTAACCATAAATCTTTTTTTACTATATATATATATATATAAGATAATGATATAAAAAATAGAATTTTAGTTAATTGAAGACAATACTGTTATTTCATTTAGAGAAAAATATTATATAAAATATCAGATGCTTTTACTGGTTTTCACATGTCCTACACATATACGCACAATCCCTTGGAGATACTGCATTAGCACTCTTTATTTTTTATCACGGAAGAACAAGTCTTAGTCTTACTGCTTTTCCTAGATTACAGTTTTTACATAGTATGCATTTGAAAGATTGCAATAAATATATAGACTATTTACTTTTTCTATTTGTATAAGAGACTTGTATAAAAAACTTTCATATATTTCAATAGTTTAGTTTTAAGAAAATTGCCTTATTTAAAATTTTCCTTGGATTTTTTTATTTGTGCCTCAATACGTACTTTTAACCATACCATTATATTAAACCAAAAATAAATATAAAAAAGTGATAATGAAAAAATTCTTTGGAGAAAAGTTTAAAGTTGTTGAGAAAAAAAATTTTAAAAATTGCTAACAATTTGCTAACAATTTATTTAATCATTTACAATGATTTATGTCAAAAATAAAAATAGAATATAGAACGTCGTATATGTATCTGACTATACAATGAACTTGCACATATCACTACTTTTATGATATTATTTAGTGGTAATAAATTTTAGATTTATAACATCTTGATATTTTTGTGGATGCTTCATAAACTCCTTTGATCTTTGTGAGGCTGAGGTGAGAGTCTAATCCTCCAACCATTAGTACTTGATATGAATAATATCATCATATAGTCAGGGAATGTAGGTTTCGCATTCTATAAATCCCTTCAAGTTATATCTGTGTGGTATTTTGAAGGGTGGCATTTTTGCAATATAAAATATATATATTTTAGAGGATAGAGAGCATATATGCACGAAGATATTTTAAATATTTCAGGTTTAACAATAGAAAGTAGAATTTTTATAGGAAGCGGTAAATTTTCAAACAATAAACTTATACCTGAAATAATTAAATCGTCACAAGCCCAAGTTATGACTGTAGCTGTAAGAAGATTTGATTTCCAGAATCCAAAAGAAAATATTTTAAACTACATACCTAAAAACGTAAAAATAATGCCAAACACTTCAGGAGCAAGAAATACCGACGAAGCTGTTCGAATTGCACGTATTGCAAAAGCTACCACAAAAACAGATCTAATAAAAATAGAAATAATAAATGATAATAAATATCTTCTACCGGACAATTATCAGACGGCAAGAGCATGTGAAATACTTTCAAAAGAAGGATTTAAAGTTTTTACTTATATGAATGCAGACTTATATGCCGCGAGAGACATGCAAAACGCCGGCGCCGTTGCAATTATGCCGTTAGGAGCTCCTATAGGCACAAATAAAGGATTAAAGACAAAAGAAATGGTAAAAATTTTAATTGAAGAAATTGACACCCCTATAATAGTGGATGCTGGACTTGGAAAACCATCTGATGCCTGCGAATGTATGGAAATAGGATGCGCTGCAATTATGATAAACACTTCAATTTCTTCAAGTCAAAATCCTATTTTAATGGCCGAGTCTTTTAAAGATGCGGTAAATGCTGGAAGGAAAGCATTTTTAGCAAAATTAGGAGCTGTATCAGACAAAGCAAAAGCCTCATCGCCATTAACTGGATTTCTGCAAGATAAATAATCAGTTGGAAAAATAGCTGGTGCTGAAAAACAACATGAAAGCAATGAGGACACAAGGTAAAAATGACTTTTTACGATAAAAAACAGCAATATAATGCACTTGATTTTAAGAAATATATATCTCATGTTTCAGATAAAATGATAAAGAATTCCATAAAAAAAGAAAATTTAAACGACCTAGATTTTTTAAATCTTCTATCACCAAAAGCGTTAAACTACATTGAAGAAATGGCACAAAAAGCACATAAAATATCAGTTGAAAATTTTGGCAAAGGTATATTGTTGTATGCTCCTATATATGTTTCAAATTTTTGCATAAATAATTGTGTTTATTGCAGTTTTTCAACAGCAAATAAAATTAAAAGAGAGATTCTTTCTTTTGAAGAAATTGAAAAAAACTGCAAAATAGTTGCAGGGTACGGGATTAGCCACATTCTTCTTGTTACTGGAGAAAGCAGTGTAAAAACCTCGTTAGATTATTTAAAAAAATGTATTGCGACACTAAAAAAATATTTTGAATGTGTCGATATAGAAATTTATCCTTTAAATGAGGATGGGTATAAAGAACTTGTAGATGCAGGAGCCGAAGGGTTGACAATTTATCAAGAAACATATAGTGAAAACCTTTACAAAATTCTTCATACAATGGGAGCAAAAACAGATTATAGATATCGTTTAGAAACTTGCGAAAGAGCAGGCAAGGCAAATTTCAGAAACTTAAACATTGGCGCTTTGCTTGGATTAAATGATTTTATAAGCGAGATATTTTTTGCAAGTATTCATGCAAAGTATCTTCAAAGGAAATTCCCATCAGCAGAAATAGGGATATCTTTTCCTAGACTCCGTCCAGCTATAGGTTCGTATCAACCTAAAATTACGATATCTGACAAGAGTCTTATTCAAGCAATTTGCGCGGTAAGACTTTTTATAAATCGTATAAACATAACAATATCTACTAGAGAAAGTAAAAACCTAAGAAATAATTTAATACCTTTAGGCATTACAAAGATGTCAGCTGCATCGAGTACTGAAGTCGGTGGATATGCTAAAAAAGAACATTTTAACGGGCAGTTTGAAGTAAATGATGCAGCCACAGTCGAAGAAGTAAAAGCGATGATATATCAAAACCATTATCAACCTATAATGAAAGATTGGATAAAACTATGAGAAAACAAATGCCTAAAGGATTATATGGAATTACCGCTGAAAATTTTTCAAATGGGAAAGATAATATCAGCGTAGTAAAAGAGATGCTTGATGCAGGCATAAAAATTCTCCAATATCGCGACAAATATAAAACAAAAATTGAAAAGTTTAAACAATGTGAAACTATACGCAAATTAACATCAGATTACAAATGTTTTTTTATAGTAAATGACGATATTGACATAGCATTGTCTCTTAAAAGCGACGGCGTGCATATTGGGCAAGAAGATCTGCCAATCACCAAAACAAGAGAAATTGTAGGAGAAACTATAACTATAGGTGTATCTACACATTCGCTAAAACAAGCATTAATTGCTGTTCAAAATGGAGCAGATTATGTAGGCGTAGGTCCAATATATAAAACTTTTACAAAAGATAACGCTGTAAATCCTATAGGACTTAACTATTTAGCCATCTATATAAATAATATTCAAATTCCAAAAGTTGCAATAGGGGGAATTAAACTTGAAAACCTCTCAGAAGTTTGCAAGTATAAGCCTGAAAATATTTGTATGGTAACCGAAATAACATCATCAGATAACATATGTCTAACCATAAAAAGAGCACAGGAGGTAATCAATGATTACTGTTAAAGTAAATGGGCAAAACAAAGAAATGAGAGATAACATAACTATATCTGATTTTCTAAACGACAATAGTATTGATCTAATTGGAGTAACAGTAGAACACAATTTTAAAATCATAAATCCAAATAACTTCACAGAAATTACGTTACAAGACCAAGACACGTTAGAAATATTACGATTTGTCGGAGGTGGATAAAAATGCAAAAGAATCTTGAAAGATATCAAAGACAATTGATAATAAAAGATATAGAAGAAGGCGGACAACAAAAACTTTTCAAGGCCAAAGTGCTTGTATGTGGTGTTGGCGGGTTGGGAAGTCCTGTACTCACATATCTTGCGGCGGCAGGCATAGGTAATATTGGTCTATGCGACTTTGATGTTATAGCTCCAAGCAATTTAAACAGACAATTTCTTTATACTCCAAAAGAACTTGGAAAACAAAAAGCGCACATAGCCAAGGCAAAACTTGAGAAATTTAATCCTGACGTTAAAATTACAGCATATTCAGATAAACTTAACGAAGAAAATGCAGGCGAGATTTTTAAAAATTATGATATTATAGTAGATGCCATGGATAACTTTCCGAGTAGATATCTAATAAATAGCGTGGCTTACAAGAATTCTTTACCTCTTGTATGTGGGGGTGTCTGTGAATTTGAAGGAATCTTAACGACAATAGTACCGAAAGAAAATACAATCTGTTTTCAGTGTATATATCCTTTTAAACCTTCAATCAAACTTACATCAAAAGTTTTTGGGATTCTTGGAGCAATAGCGGGCACAATAGGTTCCATACAAGCTTTAGAAGTAATAAAACTCGTTCTAGGATTGCGCTGTCTTAAAAATAAACTTTTAATTTTTAATGGTCTAGAAAACATATATAGAGTCAAAGATGTGTTAAAAAAAAATGATTGTACAATATGCGGGAACTAATTTTAAAAATTTATGGTATAATACGAGCTTACAGTATTAACTTAGTATAATTTCAGAGCAGTTGAAAAATAAACTTTTATATAAAAGTTGGAGGAATAAAAGTAAAATGGCGAAGCTTAAAACAGGAAGACACACATCTGCTCTTAAGGAAGCAAGAAAAGCGGAGAAAAGATCTGAGAGAAACGCAGCAACTAAAAGCAAAATAAGAACTTCTTTAAAAAGAGTCGAGACAGCTGTAAAAAATAATGATGTAAAAGCAGCTTCAGAACATTTAGCCACAGCTTTTTCAGAATGGGACAAAGCGGCAAAAAAGAATGTAATACATTCAAAAGCAGCTTCAAACCAAAAAGCAAGATTGTCTAAGCTTGTAACGAAAATAAAAAAATAATTTATAGTTAAAACATAAATAAGCCGTTGTTTTAAATTGATAAAACAGCGTTTTATTTATGTTTTATTTTTTTTCTGAGTTCGATAATAAATTTTAAGTTTTAAAAGAACAGCAATTATATTAATAATGATAATGGCACATTGGCACAAACTTAAATCGTAAAATGGGGTGATATAAAACAACATTAATAACAACAAAAAGCTGCTGAATAAAACGTCTTGCAAACGCCTCTTTAAATTTTGTGTTTTTATATACCTATCGGCGCAAATGTTTTAAATAAACAGTCATTTTTTTAGAGTTACTCTAGATTTTTATTATCATATTCTATTTCCGAGCTCTCTGTGCTCATATTCTTCTAATTCTTTCAAGAGAAGCTAGCAAGAAAACTCTTTAACATATTTTATCAACTCTCTTATATTTGATATTGGATTGAAGATGATCGAAGAAAGACCTGTTGCCACCGACAATTTCTCAAAAACGTTTGTCAGATCCATCCAATATAACCTATACCCCTACACAAAATACTTATTTATAATAACTACATATAATCTTGTAATTCAAGAAACAATTATTAAGTATTTTCGATTTTATCATCGATTTCTCCGATTTTGTATTATTTAATTTAAAGTCATATCTATCTACAAGTTCTTGGATGACGGATATCTTTCCCATGTACCATAAAAATAATGTCTTCGCTTATATTAGTAGCATGATCTCCAAGTCTTTCTATACTATTTGCAATAAACATTAAATCCACTGCTCTTTGTATAGTATCGATATCTGAAGATTTAAGCATTAAATTTTTAAGATCGTTAACAACTTTATCCCTTAAAGAATCAACTTCATTGTCTTTTGCAAGCACCGATAATGCCAATTCAGCATTGCTCGTATTAAAAGCTTTTATACAATCCATTACCATATTTTGAACGCCTCCTACCATTTTGGGAAACTCTATAAGAGGTTTGAGCTCAGGATATTTTATTAAATCCGAAGCTTTCTCGCTTATGTTTACTGCTTCATCTCCCATTCTTTCCAAATCACTGTTGATTCTCATTGCCGAAGTGATAAATCTTAAATCAGCACCAACCGGCTGATTTAAGGCTATCAGCTTTAAGCATTTATCATCAATAACTATTTCTTGTATGTTAACTTCCTTTTCCAGACACAACACAGTATCGACTTGCTGTTTGTTTCTGGTAATAAGTTTTTGCGTCGCAGCTTTTATCATCTCCTGAACAAGTCCTGCCATATCAAGAAGAAGATTTTGTAAATCACTCATTTCAACATCAAAACGCCTCATAATTCTCCTCCATCTTACTGCATAAAACTAAATCAATCACAAGATACTTTTTATTTATTAATATATTAATAAATATATTATACCTTTTCTCTTTATTTTACCCTTCAATTTATTTTTTATTTTATTAACCAAATCTTCCGGTCAAGTAGACTTCAGTTTCTTTTTTCGCCGGATTCGTAACTATCTTATCCGTCTTATCAAAGTCCACAAGTTCACCGAGAAGCATGAAAGCAGTATCGTGAGAAAT
>JAISRA010000113.1 GCA_031273885.1 Endomicrobium sp. | reverse complement strand
ACGCGACAAGAGCTGGTGTCGAAGAAGGTATAGTTGCTGGTGGTGGAGTAGCTCTTCTTAAAGCTCAGGCTATTTTAGATAAGGTTAAAACTGCAGATTCTGATGAAAAAACTTGTGTTGAGATTGTTTTCAAGGCGCTTGAGGGGCCTATGAGAATGATAGTTGAGAATGCTGGTCTTGAAGCTTCTATAATAGTTGACAAAATAAAAAATTCAAAAGATTCTACTTTTGGTTATAACGCTGATACTAATGAGTATATGGATATGGTAAAAGCTGGTATTGTTGATCCAGCGAAGGTAACGAGAACAGCTTTGGAAAACGCCGCTTCAATAGCTGGACTTGTTCTTACTACGGAAACGTTGGTAACGGATATTCCTGAGAAATCTCAAAAATCTCATATGGGTGCGGGGGTGCCTCCTATGCCTGAATATTAAAATGGGTTGTTGTAAATTTTTATGTTATAAAAAACAGTCTCCTGATTTTTCAGGAGACTGTTTTTTATACCCAAGAAAGTATTTTTTTCCACCATGATGGCTGGTTTTTTGCTTCCAAAACTTTCAGTTTAGTGTCGTTTTTAATTTTAGCAAGTCCTGCTATAGATGGCGCGAAATGCAAGTGTATTTCAAAATCATCGTTTTTATGAGATATTTTTTTGACTGTTGTGGGAATAGGTACCATACTGCCGTTTTCCATGCCGCCTATCAAATGTACAAGATAATGAGCTATATCTCTTTCATCTGTTATCATAGATAGGACAATGTCGCCTTCATTAATTTTTTTTACAGATTTGCCGTTTTGATCTTCGAGTATTTTGACGTCAAGTTTTACAAATCCTAAATCATAACCTGTAAATGAAGTCGAATTTTGTTTTGAACTATAATCAGGAAGTTTTTTAAATTGTGTAAGATTCAAATCTTCATTTACAGTTTCAACTTCAACGATAACGGGATAGAAAAAAACTTTAATTATTTTTAAAATTTCATCAGATGAAATAAAAGATATTTCTCTAATTTTTTGCTGTATATATGGTTTTAAATTTTCTTCAATTTCTTGTGTGTACTGTTCCATTACACCTGGGCCTAAACGCGCTGAGAAAATTGCTTTTTCAAAAGAAAACCAATCCATGCTCGTTGAGATTTCATATATTGCAGGGTTGTACGAAAAGATCATACTAATACGTAGAATATCAGATGTTTTCATGTTTACGGCTATATGTATAAGGCCATAAATATTTTTGTTTGGGAATATCAGTTTTATCTTAAATACCGTGATAAATTTTAGAAGAACACCTATTCTGTCTATAGCTTTTTCAAGATTATTGTCTGAAATACAAAGCGCAAATTCAGCATCAGCTTGTTCGCAACCCGTTTCTTCCATCAAAAGTTTAAGATGTCCTTTTTCTTTCATGGTTTTTTATTCCGCACCGAAATTAAATACAGCATATCAAATTAATAAATATTTTAGCTAAAATTATTGAAAAATAACAATGCATATTATTTTGCCCTAGGGTGTGCCTTTTGATAGATTTTTTTTAGACTTTCTATTGTAACGTGTGTATAAATCTGCGTTGTAGAAAGATTTTTGTGCCCAAGCATTTCTTGCACGCTTCTTAAATCACAACCTCTATCAAGCATATGAGTTGCAAATGTGTGTCTTAGAGTATGAGGGCTAACTTTTTTTGTGAGCCCCGCTTTGATAAACCACCTGTGTAAAATTCTTCTTGCTGTTCGTTGACTAAGTCTTTTTATGTGGTCGCTTAAAAACACAGGAGATTTTATATCGTATGGAAGTCCTGTGGCACGACGTTCATTAATATATTTTCTTATAGCATTTAAACATTGATTACCTACCGGTACAATTCTTTCTTTATTGCCTTTGCCTCTAACAGTAACTATATTTGATATAAAGTCTATATTATTTAGATTTAAATTCATCAACTCTTCAATTCTTAAACCGCAAGAGTAGAGAAGTTCGAGCATTGTTATATCTCTTAACTTTATGTCAGGTAGAGCAAAAAGCGCCTGCATTTCCGTTTCAGTTAAAAATGACGGTACCTTCTTACTTTTTTTTGGACTGGAGATATTTTCTACAGGGTTTTTTTTGATAATACCATTGATCATTAAAAATTTATAAAAAGTACGAAGCGATGCAATTTTTCTTGCAATAGTCGTTTTGCTTAAGTTTCTGTTGTTTAGCTCCTCAAGAAATTCTCTGATGTTATGTTTTTCAGCAGCAGAAAAATTCAGCTGTCGCCTGCACTGCAAAAAGAATAAAAAATCAAATATGTCCTTTAAGTAGGCTCTTAAGGTATGTTTGGAAAAATTTCTTTCTGCTTGAAGATATTTTTTAAAGGAATCTATTTGTTTTTTATTTTCTTCTTTGAGGTTTTTATAACCGATATTTTCTCTTTTGATACTTTTGGTGTCTTGATCCATTGTAAATTCCTGCATTTTGGAAACGCCGAACATGTAATAAACGGGCCTCTTTTGCCTATTCTTTTAAACATTTCAGAACCGCATTTTTTACACTTTATAGTAGTACGTTCCGGTCCGAGTTTAAGAATCTTATTGCCATTTACATCAATATTATACGTTATTTTACACTCTGGATTTTTGCATGTAAGATATAGGTTTCCTCTAAAGCCAATCTTTTTAAGAAGAGTACTTCCGCATTTATCGCATTTCATATCTGTTTCCTGCTGCCTTGCTATAATTTTGCCGTCTTTATCTAGAGACATTGTGGTTTTACATTCAGGATACCCTGAACATCCTAAAAACTGTCCTGTTCTTGAGTCTCTTATAACCATGTATTTGCCACAATTTGGACATATTTCTGAAGTTTTCAATGCCTGCACTTTTTGTATTTGCAGGTTCTTTTCCGCTTTTTCTAAATTTTTTTCAAAAGGCTCATAGAAATCTTTTAAAACACTTTGCCAGACAGCTTTATTTTCTGCAATATCGTCAAATTTTTCTTCAACGTTTGCAGTAAATTCAACATTTATAATATTGCTAAAATGATTTCTCAGAACATTATTTACAACAATACCAAGGTTTGTGGGCACAAATTTTTTGCCGTCAAGACGTACGTACAATCTATCAAGAATAGTCTTGATTGTAGGAGCATAAGTTGACGGTCTTCCTATGCCATGTTCTTCAAGAGCTTTAATTAAGCTTGCTTCATTGTAGCGCGGAGGATGTTCAGTAAAATGTTGTTGTGGTAATACCTGTAGGAGACTCAGTGTTTCGCCATTTTCTAAAGGGGGAAATTTTGTTTCCTTTTCATTGTCATCTACGTTATAGACTTTTAAAAAACCGTAAAAAAACAATGTGCTGCCTGAAGATTTAAACAAATAATTTTTTGCAGATATTTCAACTGACATTGTGCTGTAAATAGCATCTGCCATCTGGCTTGCTAAAAATCTTCTCCATATTAAATCGTAAAGTTTAAACTCATCAGGGGACAAATACTGTTTTATCTGCGATGGTACTCTATTTGGGGAAGTAGGTCTTATAGCTTCATGAGCTTCTTGTGCGCCTTTAGATTTTGTTTTATAAATTCTTTGAGCTTTTGGAAGAAAATCTTTGCCATAGGAAGCCTCAATAAATTTTAATGTTTCGCTCTGAGCGCTTTTTGCAATGTTTAGAGAGTCTGTTCTCATATATGTTATAAGTCCTATATCGGAATTTTTCCCGATGGAAATACCTTCATACAGCTTTTGCGCTACAGACATTGTCTTTGAAGCTGAAATCCCGAGCCTCCTTGAAGCGTCTTGTTGCATTGTTGAAGTTATATATGGTGGATATGGGGAATGTTTGCGCTGTTTTGCTTCAATAGATTTAATAACATATTTTGCGTCTTTAAGCTCTTTTAAAATTTCATCAGACTGTTCTTTGCTCTTAATTGTAAGTTTATCAAACTTACAATTATTTTTTGAAAAGAGCTGTGCTTTAAAATGTGGCATATCTTTTTCAATTTTAGACAACTCTGCCTCAATGCTCCAATACTCCACAGAAACAAAATTGTTAATTTCTTCTTCCCTGTGGCATATAATCATTACGGCTACAGACTGTACTCTTCCGGCAGAAAGCCCGATTTTTACTTTTTTCCATAAAAGAGGAGAAAGTTTATATCCTACAAGCCTATCTAAAAGTCTGCGTGCTTGCTGACTGTTTACAAGCCCCATATTCAAGCCTCGTGGGTGTTTTATTGAGTCTAAGATTGCTTCAGGCGTAATTTCATGAAATGTTATTCTTGAAATTTTGGAATTGGGGAGGTTTAAAGCTTCTTTTAAATGCCATGCAATAGCCTCTCCCTCACGATCAAAATCAGTTGCAAGATAAACTTTATTGGTGTTTTCAACTGCTTTTTTTAAATCTGATATAAGTTTTTTTGCTTTTGGTATGTTGATGTACGTTGGTTTAAAATTGTCTTTAATGTCAATGCCAAGCTTGCTCTTAGGCAAATCTCTTATATGGCCATAAGAACTTTTTACAATAAAATCTTTTCCTAAAAATTTTGATATTGTTTTTTCTTTTGCTGGTGATTCTACTATGACTAAATGTTCTGGCATTCTTTTTAACCTCTCAACAAACGCCCTAAAATTTTTTACATGTTGCTGTGAATTTTTTTAATACAAATAAAGAAACTTCCCAAAATCGAAATAAGTGCCAAAAAGCATAAGCATTCTTTGTTTTTTCGCTAATTTTTTACTTTATTTATGGCATTATCTTAATGTACCCTTAATATATACTTGCCCCGTATTGTTTTTATAAATCATTCTTTTCAAGGTTAGAAAGTATCGATGTCATGTTGCCGAAATATCGATATCTATGTTTAATTTCTGTGCAATCAAATTCAGCGATAGTCGTTTAGTCCAATACTGTCGTTTTCTATCAAATTAAGAGAACAGCAAGTTCAAACTTACCTAGGCTTGGTTATATTATTTGTCATTTCAATTTTATCTTTTGATGGTCATAGTCAAGATGATCTCCATAGTTTGTTGATTTAACGCAATAAAAGCACCGTTTTGTATAAGTTAATTTGTTCCTTTTGACATATGAATAATTTATAAATAGCCTGTTATCTAAACGGTTATAGCTCTTGATTAATTTTCAAAAATAGTAATGTGTGTCGACACTACTTGTGCAAGATCTAAAACAATGGTTACTTTTCTTTTTGCAAAATACGCCGTCATTTTACCGTAATTACTTGTTTTTCTTGAATCTACTATGATATGGATATGAATCAAGATTGTTTCTCAAATATATTACTTTTAATATGAAAAATAAACTCTGTCATAGTAAAAAACAATGATAATATATAATATTGTTATTACTTTTTTTCTGCAAGTTCAAGTTTTCACTTTACCTGAGTAATCTATAAAATTGTAAGTAGTTTTTGCAAACCCTATACCTTCTCAACGGATATAATCTCTTTTTTGCTTTAAGAATAGATTTTGCACTGCCAAATCTTTCAAACAATCTGAAAAATCTTGATATACCGGTAACTGTAACCACAAGGATCTTAAATAAAGACAAAACTTTTTAGTTCGTTAAAAAGTTATTGTAAACAAATTATTGAAAAATTGTCAAAATTTTGCATTGACTGTCAATTCAGAAAGTTATAAAATCATCCCAATAACAGAATATAATATTTTATGGAATTTTATGATTACTGCAGATGGGATTTTGAATACAGTTTTCAAGTAGCCAAAAACATGCAACGAAAAAGTTGTTATACTTTCAAAAGATACAATTTTTATGTTTATTAAAAAATTTTCAAGAATACAGCTGAAAATGTATTATAAGTTTGTCAATCGTGAATGAACGGTATTTTATATATAGTTCCAACTCCCATAGGAAATCTCGAAGATATAACTCTCAGAGCTCTACGAGTTCTCAAAGAATGTGATTTGATTGCCTGTGAAGACACAAGACAGAGTTTAAAGCTTTTGTCACATTTTGGGATTTCTAAACCCCTTATAAGTTTTTACTCTTATAATGAGCGGTACAGACTTGGAAAGATATTGGGTAAATTGTCAAACGGTAAGAAGGTTGCTCTTATTTCAGATGCAGGAACTCCTGGGATTTCAGATCCGGGCTATGTTTTAGTGAATGGAGTGATCGATAAGGGAATAAAACTTGAAGTTTTGCCAGGTGCGAGCGCCATGATTACTGCTCTTGTAAGTTCAGGTCTTCCAATAAATGGTTTTATATTTTGTGGATTTTTAAAAAGAAAACTTGGTAAAATGAAAAAAGAGCTTGTCGAGCTTATAAATCTAAAAAAAACTATTGTTTTTTACGAATCGCCGTACAGAATACTTAAAACTGTTGGAATATGCTCAGAATTGTTTGGTGAGAATGTTAAAGTTTGTCTTGCAAGAGAAATAACAAAAAAATTTGAAGAGTTTATAAGAGGCACAGCAAAAGAAGTATTAGAAAATATTAAAAACAGACAGAATTTATTTGGCGAATTTGTTGTTTTGATATCCCCTCTATCCTCACAAAACGATCAACCGGAGTGAAGAATGAAAAGGGGTGTAATAAGCGTCGTCTTGCTTATGAGGGTACTGCAACAAAATAGATCAAGTAATGAACAGTAATTTAGTGATGTGGGTTGCAGTGGTGATTAAGTGTGCTCCTGGAAGTAACGTTATTGAAAAATATGGCCACTTGGGTAAAGTCAAGAGTATTTTTTTAAGTGATGATATTATTAGTGTACTGGAGAAAAGATGATCAGAGTAGGAATTGTGGGTGTAACAGGATATACAGGGGAAGAACTTTTAAAAATTCTTTTAAAACATCCAAGTGTAAAAATAACAGGACTCTACGGTAGAAGTTTTTCAAACGAAAGATATTTAAAAGATTTATACCCGCATTTTGCTTTTTTAAGTTTAAAAATAGAAGCTTTTGACACAAAAAAAATTGCAAATAATTGTGATGTTGTATTTCTTGCTTTACCTCATGCAGTTGCTTTCAGAATAGTTCCAGATCTTGTCGATGCAGGGGTTAAAGTTATAGATTTATCTGCTGATTTTAGATTAAAAAATCCTAAAGTTTATGAGAAATGGTATAAAGTGAATCACAGCGCAAAAGAATATATAAATCAGGCAGTTTATGGTTTGCCAGAACTTAACGCTGATGAAATAAAAGAAGCTTTTTTAGTTGCCAACCCGGGCTGTTATCCTACGACTGTTGCTTTAGGCTGCGCTCCAGTTCTTGCAATGATGGATCTTGTAGATTTACAAGGAATAATAATAGATTCTAAAAGTGGTATTTCAGGTGCAGGCAGGAAAAGCTCACAGAAATATTTTGATAATGAACACCCGAATTTTAGAGCATATAAAATTGCAAGCAGTCACAGGCACGTTCCAGAAATAGAGCAGGAACTTTCAATTTTATCCGGTGAAGATGTGATAATAAATTTTACGCCCCATATTATACCTGTTGAAAGGGGGATGCTTTCTACGATTTATTTAAATCTTAAAAAGTATGTTCCAACAAATGTAATAATCGAAAAATTTAAAGAATTTTATAGAGGCAGACAATTTATAAAGATTTTAGATGAGGACGTAATGCCGGGAATAAGAGATGTTGTAAATACAAACTATTGTGAAATAAGCATGAAAGTCGATGAGAGGACAGATAGACTTATTATAATTTCAGTTATAGATAACTTAATTAAAGGTGCTTCAGGACAGGCGGTGCAGAATATGAATATTATATTTAAGTTGCCTGAAACTGCAGGATTAACTTAGGAGGAGAAACTAATAAATGCTTCCAAAAGGTTTTAAAGTTGGTGGAATACGCAGCGGGTTATCAAAAAAAGAAGGAAAAAAGGATTTGGCTCTTTTTATTTCAGATACACCTGCAAATGTAGCTGGTATGTTTACACAAAGTGTTGCAAAAGCTGCACCTGTTCTTGTAGATATTGAGAGATTGCATAAAAACAAGAAATTTTTTGGCGTTATAGCAAATTCAGGATGTGCCAATGCATGTACAGGTACGAAAGGTAAAAAAGCCGCGGAGGATATGTGTTCGTCGGTAGAAAAAGCTTTCAATATAATGCCTGGTTCAATATTATGTGCTTCTACAGGCATTATAGGCCAATACCTTAATATTTCAAAAATCAAATTTGAATCGAGCATTAAATTATTAAAAAATAGTATCGGCGTGTCTTTAAAAAATGAAAATGATGCTGTGCTTGCAACAATGACAACAGATACTGTTGTAAAAAAAGTAAGTAAAAGAATTAAAGTTAAAAACAGCGAAATAAAAATTTGGGGTTGCGCAAAAGGCGTAGGTATGATACACCCTAATTTGCAAGGGCTTCATGCAACAATGCTCTCATTTATTTTAACAGATGCTGAAATAGACAATAAGTTGCTTCAAAAAATATTGGGAAATTCTGTAGAAAAATCTTTTAATTGTGTGTCTGTTGACGGAGATACGTCGACAAATGATACCGTTATAGTTTTGGCAAACGGACAAAGTGGTGCGGGAAAATTGTCAAAAATTGATCTTGAAAATTTTATAAAAACGTTTGATGGACTTACTTTAGATCTTGCAAAATCTATGGCAAAAGATGGTGAAGGCGCGACAAAATTTATTGAAATTGAAGTAAAAAATGCTAAAACTAAAAGAGATGCGAAACTTATAGCTTCAACAGTTGCTACTTCTCCTCTTTTTAAAACTGCAATGTTTGGAGCAGATGCAAACTGGGGCAGAGTTCTTGCAGCTGCAGGTAGAGCAGGCGTAAATTTTGATCTTAGAAAGGTTGATATATATATCGGCGGAATACATACTTTTAGAAACGGTTTTGCTTTAAATTTTTCTGAAAAAGCAGCGAAAAAATCGTTGCTTAAAAAAGAAATTAAAGTGGTTATAGATCTAAAAACAGGAAAAGAAACAAGCAATTATTATACATGTGATTTTTCGTATGAATATGTCAAAATAAACGGCAATTACAGGAGCTAACTAACCATGCATTTTTAATCTAAAATTATTTGTCGTTGTGCAGTCCAGTGTGACGGGGGTTTAAAAGCATGTGCAGACGAACTTTAAAAATATTAGAACAAGACAGCAACTCTTATAAAAAAACTGCCGAAATAATAAAAAGCGGTGGAATAGCTATTGTTCCTACTGAAACGGTTTATGGATTTGCTGTTAATGCTTTTAATATAGAATCTCAAAAAATGTTATATAAGATTAAAGACAGAAATCTTGAAAGGCCTTTTATTTTAATGACTAATAATATTGAAAATGCTAAACTTCTTGTCGAAATTCCCAAAAGAGCGCTTGCAGTTGCCGAAAAATTTTGGCCCGGGCAGCTCACTCTGATATTTTCTACAACAAAAATAGGAAAAATTGTATCCGGAGGCAGGAAAGATTTAGGGGTAAGAATTCCTGACAATAGGTTTATGTTAAATTTGTTGAATGAAATAGGTGTACCTATTTTTACGACTTCTGTAAATTTATCGAACAAAAAAAGCGCCAAAAATATAAGCGAAGCATTAGAGTTTGATGGAATAGTAGATATTATAGTTGATGGTGGTCAATGCATGTTTTCTTTTGAATCTACCGTTGTAGATATGGTGCAGTTTCCATATGTTATTATTCGTAAAGGTTGTTTGGATATAAGGAAGTTATCAAAATATATATGATATAAAAATGCAGGAGAATATGGAGAATATAATGAAAAATTTAAAAAAAAATGATGTTAAAATTTATTATGCAGTGGTTGACGAACTTAAAAGACAAAGGGAAACTATAGAGCTTATAGCTTCAGAAAATATAACTTCGCAGGCTGTTATGGAAGCTCAAGGGTCTTGCCTTACAAATAAGTACGCCGAAGGATATCCAGGAAAGAGATACTACGGTGGATGTGAAGTTGTTGATGTAGCTGAAGGTTTAGCAATAGAGAGAGCAAAAGAACTTTTTAATGTTAAATTTGCAAATGTGCAACCTCATTCAGGTGCGCAAGCAAATTTTGCCGTGTTGCTTGCTCTTTTAAAACCCGGTGATACTATTATGGGTCTTAATCTGTCACATGGTGGACACTTGACACACGGTAGTCCGTTCAATGTTTCTGGCAGGTGGTTTAATATAATTTCTTATACAGTTGATGAAAAGACAGGTTGTATAAATTATGATGAAATGGAAGAGCTTGCTTTAAAATATAAACCTAAGTTAATAATAAGTGGCGCCAGTGCATATTCAAGAATTTGGGATTGGAAAAAGATAAGTGATATTTCAAAAATGATAGGCTCTTACCACATGACTGATATGGCTCATTATGCGGGGTTGGTAGCTGCTGGTGTTTATCCGTCTCCTGTATGGTATGCGGACGTTACTACCAGTACGACTCATAAAACACTTCGTGGTCCGCGTGGTGGTTTGATTCTTACAAATAATGAGGAATTTGCAAAAAAGATTAATTCCGCTGTTTTCCCAGGTGAGCAAGGAGGTCCTTTAATGCATGTTATAGCCGCAAAAGCCGTTGCTTTTGGTGAAGCTCTCAAACCTGAATTTAAAAAATACCAAAAACAAGTTTTAAATAATGCAAAAAAGCTTGCTGAAGCTTTGGGAAAAAGTGGTTTGAAAATTGTTTCAGGCGGTACCGATTCTCATGTGTTTTTAGTTGATCTAAGACCTTTGAGCGTTAAAGGGAAAGATGCTCAGGAAGCTTTGGAAAAGGCGGGAATAACTTTAAATAAAAATGGAATACCTTACGACCCTGAAAAACCTGCGATTACATCGGGGATAAGAATTGGTTCTCCGGCTGTTACCACAAGAGGAATGAAAGAGTCTGAAATGGTGGAAATAGCTGAAGCAATAGTCATGGTTCTTAAAAATATTAGCAATGAAAAATTGATTTTAGAGGTCAAAACTGATATGTTAAAATTATGTCAAAAATTCCCGTTGTATGAAGGATTGGAATATTGATCTAATTAATGTGTGAACTAACTTTAACTGATATTAAATATTAAGAATAAATGATAAAAACTGCGGTTGGAGTTATTTCTCAAATATGTAAGATATGTTTTATGTTGGGGGATAAAGCCTTCGTTTACTTTATGTTAACTTTGCAAGTTATACACTCAAAAAATTCCTAAATCAAATTTCCGTATTTGTATACGGATATGGGAATTTGATTTTTTTTCATTTTTCTGTTATAATACTTAAGTATATTTTGGGGATGTAGTGTAGCCTGGTTTAACACACTGCCCTGTCAAGGCAGAGATCGCGGGTTCAAATCCCGTCGTCCCCGTTTTTAGAATTTAAAGTATCATTAATATATTAATAATTATACGTACACAAAAATTTTCCTCCCTGGGAGAAATGTTGTGTTTAGGGGAGTACATGCTAGCAAAATTTATTAATTGGATGAACCCTCTGCCGGACATAAAGGTTCAGTTGCAAGATAAGCAAATTGCAGAACAGTACAAGTTTTGGCGTATTAAAATGTTTGTCGGTATGTATATTGGTTATCTAATGTACTATTTTACCCGCAAAAATTTGTCATATGCCGCACCTTCTCTAATGAATGAGCTAGGTATTACAAAAATGAATTTCGGTATCTTGGGTTCAATTATGTATGTAACCTACGGTATTGGTAAATTTGCAAGCGGAATGCTTGCTGATAAGTGTAATATCAGAACTTTTATGGCATTCGGATTGATTGGGTCATCTATAATAAATATTTTTTTTGGTTTTCTACCTTCATTTCCTTTGTTGGCTTTTTTCTGGGGTATAAACGGAGGACTGCAGTCTATGGGATTTCCTCCTATGGCAAAAGGGGTAGTGTACTGGTTTTCGCCTAATGAAAGAGGCACGGTATGGACATTGTTTAGTTCTTCTAAAATGGCGGGTATAGCCCTTGTAGGCATATTGGCTGGTTTTTGTATATCTGCAGGATGTTGGCGTGCTGCTTTTTATATACCGGGGATACTCGGGCTTATAACGGGTGTTTGGTTGCTTTTTACACTTACTGATAAGCCATCTTCTGTGGGGTTGCCTCCTATTGAGGTTTATCGTAAGGATATTCTCCCAGTAAAAAAACAAAGTGGTTTTTCTCATTGGCAAATTTTAACAAAATATGTTTTCGCTAAT
>JAISRA010000012.1 GCA_031273885.1 Endomicrobium sp. | reverse complement strand
TATATCGTTGCGCCAAGATGGAATGGTGCAAAGAATTTTTGCAGGGGCTGGTGGAAGTAACCCCTTTTCCAAACATGTAAACTGTGAATCTATTCCAAGAAATCTTAAAATTTCTACTATTTCATTTGCTTTTAGAGTATAGCCTAAAACTTTAGCTACTCTTTCAATTCTTAATTTTATTTTAATTTTCTCATATTTAATATTTTGCAAATCTACTTTTGCTTCTATTTTGCCACCTGCTATATCTGTTATTAGAGTTGCAGCTCTCCATAAAGCAAGTTCAGTCATATTCACGTCCAACCCTCTTTCGAATCTATATGAAGAATTACTTGAAAGGTTCAATTTTTTTGAGGTTTTTCTTATTGATACTGCATCAAAAATTGCGCTTTCTAAAAATATGGTTTTAGTTTTCTTATCAATACCCGAATATTCTCCACCCATTATTGCGGCAATTGCGATAGGTTTTTGATCGTCTGCTATTACAAGCATATCAGAATCGAGTTTATATTCTTTGCCATCTAGAGCAGTTATCTTTTCAAATTCAGTAGCATTTCTTACAATAATTTTTTTTGAAGAAAGTTTTGTTATGTCAAAAGCATGAAATGGCTGACCTAGTTCAATCATAACATAGTTAGTTATATCAACAATATTATTGATAGATCTTATTCCGCTTTTATCTAAAATGTCTGTAATCCATTTAGGCGACGATCCTACTCTGACACCTGATATTATATTGCCTGTGTAACGTGAGCATAAATCGGATTTTACTTCGACGTTATTTAGCACAGGAAGATTAAAAGTTTTTATTGCAGGTAAAGATATTTTTTTACGCAGTTTTGCACCGATTTCTCTTGCTATTCCCAGATGATTTAGGCAATCGCCTCTATTTGTGGTTATCTCTATTTCAATAACTGGATCAATTTCGTCCAAAACATTTTCTAAAGCGACGCCGATTTTTGTATTTTCGTCAAGAATAAAAATTCCGTCTGATTCTGCTTTGAGACCGAGTTCTTTTTCAGAACATAGCATACCTTCAGACTCTATGTCTCTTATTTTTAATTTTTTTATTTCAAAATTACCTGGCAGTACCGCGCCGATTTTTGCAAGAGGAACAATCTGTCCCAAGGCAATATTTTTTGCGCCACATACTATGGAATATTCCTGTGTTCCGTCGCTTACTTTGCACAAAAAGAGTTTGTTTGCTCCAGTATGTTTTTGTATGTTTAAGATTTTTACTGTATAAACATTAGTCCAACCGCAACCACTTGAAACAACTGAAGTTTCAATACCTAGAGAAGTAAGCATTGAAGCAAGATTCTGAGGGCTGAGTTTAAAATTTACAAACTTTTTCAACAAATTATATGATATTCTCATTTTTTAAGTCCTCGAGAAAATAATTTTACAATAAAATCCGCCTAAAACTGTTTTAAAAATTGCAAGTCATTTTCGTAAAACAAACGTATATCATCTATACCGTATTTTAGCATAGTAATTCTTTCGGCTCCCATTCCGAACGCATATCCCATATATTTATCTGAATCATATTTAACAGCTTTTAAAACATTAGGATGCACCATTCCGCATCCTAATATTTCAATCCAGCCTGAATTTTTGCATACTTTACAGCCTTTTCCTTTACAAAACATACATTGCATGTCGACTTCTGCTGATGGTTCCGTAAATTGAAAATACGACGGTCTGAATCGCACGCTTAATTTAGCCTCAAAAAACTTGTGCACAAAATCCATAAGAACAGCTTTTAGATCTACAAATGTTATATTTTCGTTTACGGCGAGACCTTCGATTTGATGGAAAGTTGACGAATGTGAAGCGTCAGATGCTTCATTTCTGTAAACTCTGCCTGGTACAATAACTTTTACTGGAGGTTGGTGTTTTTCCATAGTATGAATTTGCCCAGGAGAAGTATGTGTTCTAAGTAAATTCTTCATTTCGTCAATATAAAAAGTGTCCTGCATATCTCTTGCAGGGTGGTTTTTAGGAATATTTAAAGCTTCAAAATTATACCAGTCCGTTTCTATCTCAGGACCTTCTGCAATGGAAAAGCCTAGTGATTTAAAGATAGCGCTAATACTTTGAATTGTCTCAATAACAGGATGAAAACTTCCTTTTGGAAAAGGGAAATAAAAACTTTTAGAATAGTCCAGTTTTTCTTTTTGTATTTTTTCATCAAATAAAGTTTTTCTAAGAGATATTTTTCTGTTCTCTATCTCGCTTTCAATAATGTTTTTTGCTTTGTTTGCTTGAGTGCCTATTTTCTTTTTGTTTTCAACGGGATAATGTGACAAAGACTTCAAAATCTGCGTTAAGACGCTTTTTTTACCCAAATACTTTACTTTCAGATTTTCAAGCGAAGCAACATCTGCATTTTTTATTTCTTTGGCAGCTTTATTAATAATCTGCTCGATATCATCATTCATTAAGACCTCATTCTATTATCTATTAATTTTCAATACCTATAAGCTTGTTGAGATTTCTCTAGCTATATTATATATTATGCTTAGAATTAATAAGAAAAAGAAATAATATTGCTTTTAATTCGTATATTAAATTTGAATTTTCGTTGTGTTGTCACCGTTTATTTTTCTAATAGCTTTTTAAATTCATAGATAGCCTAGTCATATTTGTAGTTTCTTTTAAAACCACTGGAGCATCTATCTTTTTTAATTTTGCTAGAGATTCTTCAGAGTCTATTGCATAGTCATCATATTTACTTTATATTTACTTTTTCTTTTGGTATTGTCAATAAGAGATATTTGCTTGCAAATGGTAAGTAAAATTAATCCCATAATCATTTTTTAATCTGAAATCTTTTCGGTTTTTTTTTAGACTTCTTTTGAAACTTGTTTCTTTACCGTCGCGAAGCAACGCCAACTGACATTAATATTTCAGCAAATTCACTAAATAAGCTTGTTGAAATACAGAATAAAAACAAAAACATACTTACTTATTCACCAAGTGTAACAATACTCTATTTCGTTGACTGAATTGACTAAACTTAAAAATACAAACAATATTTATTGTAAATATCGACAAGTAATAAAAAAATGAGTTTGTCAAGAAATATTAAAACTGCATAAAAAATTATAATACTTACATGATTATCTGTGAATTTGTTAAGACTGTTGTTAAAAAGACTATAACTTGCGTTACAAACAAATATATCTTAATAGATGTCATATAATTCTAAAACGGAGAATTACGCAGAAAAACAAGAGTCGGGATAACTTCTCACATGCAAATTTTATACTCATCACAAAAAACAACTTTAAATAAACGTTTTTCTAAACCGCCAAAAGAAGGTGAAATGCCAAGAACATCTTATATTACACATATGCCTTTTAGATTCATTTTATAACAAATTCTCTTTCTCAACATTAAAATATATTTGTCAATTAAAAACCTACTAAATTATAAACGATAAGCAACGACAAAAGAGTCACTGTTTTACCTAATAATACTTTTCATTTAATTTTTTTGTTTTATGCAGCTTTTGCAACTTCAACTAATTGTCTAAAGGTTAAATTATCGTTGACAGCAATTTCCGCAAGCATCTTTCTGTCTATTGTAACATTAGCTTTCTTAAGACCATAGATAAATCTATTGTAAGAAATTCCTTCTTCTCTGACCGCAGCATTAAGACGAACTATCCAAAGAGACCTAAAATTTGACTTGTTGTCTTTTCTTCCCGTGTAAGCATAGTTTAAAGATTTTTCTACCTGCTGTATAACCATTCTCCAACGATTTTTTTTTGTTGCATAGGATCCTTTTGCTAGCCTGAACATTTTTTTCTTTTTCTGTCTTGTATATACAGCGCTTGTTGTGCGCATATCACAAACCTCCTTAATGTATAGTTTATAGTTGCTTTTTTTAAAAACTGTACGGTAAAACTTTTTTCATGGTTTTCATATCGGCATCTGCAACTATTACAGGCTTTCTTGATTTTCTATTTTGGTTGCCGGAATCTCCCGTCATAAGATGTCTTTGCCCTGGTTTTTTATATTTAACTTTTCCTGTTCCCGTAATTTTAAAGCGTTTTTTTGCTCCGCTGTGCGTTTTCATTTTAGGCATTTGCTTCTCCCTCATTAAATACTAAAAACTAAATCATGTTTATTACAAATTGTGCCAAACATTATCTATTTTTTTATTTTCTTTTTGGAACTAATGTCAAGAATACTCTATTGCCGATTGAGGAAATTCTCCCCTCAGGCTCTGCAATGTCAGATAAAGCTTCTTTGATTTTGTCCATAATTTTAATTCCAAGATCTTTATGCTGCATCTCTCGTCCGGAAAACATTGCAGTAAGCTGCACCCTGTCCCCGTCACTTATAAATTCTTTTGCGCGTTTAATTTTAACTTCCAAATCACGCCCTCCGATACGGGATCGTATCCTTATTTCTTTTATATGAGAAGTTTTTTGTTTCTTTTTAGCTTCTTTTTCCTTTTTTTCCATATCGTATTTAAATTTAGAGAAATTAATTATCTTACATACAGGTGGACTTGCCTGTGGGGAAATTTCCACTAAATCTAATTGTTTTGTTTGTGCTTTCGCTAAAGCATCTGTCGTTTTTACTATACCTATCATTGTTCCGTCGGAATCAACAAGCCTTACCTCAGCTGCCCTGATAAATTGGTTTGTACGAAATCTTTTGTTTTCGACAACTCCT
>JAISRA010000104.1 GCA_031273885.1 Endomicrobium sp. | reverse complement strand
GCCGAAGTTTTGGGAAGCAGTGTTACGCGTTTATACGATGTGGGCGTTGCAGGAATTTATAGACTTTTATCTAAACAGAATGTTATCGCAAAAGCCCGTGTTATAGTGGCGGTTGCTGGCATGGAAGGAGCCCTTGCCAGTGTAATAGGAGGACTCGTAAGCTGCCCAATTATTGCCGTACCGACAAGTGTTGGGTATGGCTCTAGCTTTAACGGACTTTCTGCGCTGCTTGCTATGCTTAATTCATGCGCGAGCGGTATATCAGTTGTCAACATAGACAATGGTTTTGGTGCAGGCTATATTGCTAACCGTATAAATAAAATGGAGAGTATTAAATGAAAACTCTTTATTTAGAATGTTCTATGGGAGCTGCCGGCGATATGATAACTGCAGCATTGTTTGAATTGATTGACGACAAAGAAAATTTCTTAAAACAAATGAACTCTATTGGATTTGATTTTGATGACGTTAAAGTATATGCAGACTCAATTGTTAAATGCGGTGTTATAGGCACTCATATAAGAGTGGTCATTTACGGAATAGAAGAAATTTCTGAAGATGCAACTATTAAGAATCTTTCCAATAAGCATACAGCCTGCAGTCATCACCATAACAACAATCTTACAAGTCTAGACGCAGTTGAAACCATTATTACAAAATTAAATATTCCTCAAAAAATTAAAAACAACGCTACAAGCATATATCATTTAATTGCAGAAGCTGAAGCATATGTGCACGGCAAACCTGTAGATCAAATTCATTTTCACGAACTTGGTGGTCTGGATGCTATAGTTGATATTGTAGGCGTATGCATGTTAATTGAAACACTCAATCCTAAATATATAATTGTATCGCCAATAAATGTTGGCGGCGGATTTGTAAACTGTGCACATGGCATATTGCCAGTACCTACACCTGCAACGACTTTTATGTTAAAAAATATACCTGTGTACAGCAACAATGTACAAAGTGAGCTATGTACGCCTACTGGAGCCGCTATCTTAAAACATTTTGCAACACGGTTTGAAACAATGCCTGTAATGAGAATTCAAAAGATAGGCTACGGCATGGGCTCGAAAGATTTTGAAGTTGCAAATTATATAAGAGCATTCCTAGGAGAAACTAATAACGATAATGTTAATGAGCCAAATGAGCGCATAGTGCAGTTACAGTGCAATTTGGATGATATGACCGGTGAAGCTATAGGGTTTGCTGTCAATATATTACTACAAAGCGGAGCGCTAGATGTTTTCACAACACCTATCCAAATGAAAAAGAATCGTCCGGCTGTCTTGTTAACTTGTATATGCAACAAAGATAAATCTGATTTTTTTACCAGATTAATCTTACGTCATACAACTACTTTTGGCGTACGCAAAACTATTTGCGACCGTTACGCATTAGACCGCAAAACCTCGATACACGAAACTCCTTACGGGAGCATACGCATAAAAACTGGCGAAGGTTATAGTATAAAAAAATCTAAACCCGAATATAACGACGTTGCAAAAACTGCTTACTTAAACGATGTAACATTTGCTGAGGTGTTAAATAAACTAAGAAATGAAGAAATGAATATAAAAGAAAAATACGAAAGTTTAAAACAATACTTATTAGGTTTAAATAATCTTATTGTTGCGTTTTCTGGAGGAGTAGATTCGACTTTCCTATTAAAAGTCGTACATGATGTATTGAATGATAAAATTATTGCAGTAACAGCAAAATCATGCTCTTTTCCACAACGCGAACTAAATGAAACAATTGCATTCTGTAAAAAAGAAAATATCCGTCATATTATCTGTCATTCGGAAGAGTTAAGCATTAAAGGATTTTCACACAACCCCGTCAATCGCTGTTACCTATGTAAAACAGAATTATTTACAAAAATTTGGAATATCGCTAGACAAAATGGCATAGAACACATTGTCGAAGCTTCAAACATAGATGACAACATCGATTATCGACCTGGATTACTAGCAATATCTGAACAAAACATAAAAAGTCCCCTGCGGTATGCAAAACTTACTAAAAATGAAATTCGAAAACTTTCTAAACATCTTGGATTATCCACGTGGAATAAACAATCTTTCGCCTGTTTGGCATCTAGATTTCCTTATGGCGAAGAAATTACTTCTCAACGATTGGCGATGATAGACTGTGCTGAACAAATACTTTTAAATATCGGACTTAAACAGGTAAGAGTTCGTTATCACCACGGCAATATTGCAAGAATTGAAACAGACGAATTGGGATTTGCCACACTTATGAAATATAATTATATTAGAGAAGAAATATATAAGCAATTCAAAATAATCGGATTTGTTTATGTCGCTATAGATATTCAAGGGTATCGTACAGGCAGTATGAACGAAACACTAAATATAACCCGATAAAACAAATATTATTATATCATCCTCTAGGATGGAATGTTTTGTGTTGTTGTATAATTTTGTCTTTATTGAGATGCGTATAAATCTGTGTCACTGAAATTGAACTATGCCCCAGCATTTCTTGTACGAATCTAATGTCAGCACCTCCTGTAAGCAGATGAGTCGCAAAAGAATGTCTTAAAGTATGAGGTGTAATATTTTTAACAATCCCAGTATTTTTAGCAATATTTTTAAGTTGCCGCCAAAATTCTACTCTAGAAAGTTTTTTACCAAGCCTCGAAATAAACACGCTATCGTCTTCACTTAAAGATTGTTTTCTTTGGGAGAGATAAATATTAATAAAGTTTTTAGCTTTTTGTCCAAAAGGAACTATTCTTTCTTTAGAACCTTTGCCGATAATACGCAAAAAACAATCTTGCAAATTTACATTTGAGAATTTAAGATTTATAAGCTCAGAAACTCTGAGCCCTGTAGCGTATAACAGCTCAAGCATTGCCCTGTTTCTTATACTTATTGCACTGTCAGCGCTTACGGAATTTAACAAGGACGTAACCTCATCAAAAGTAAGCATGCTTGGCAATTCTTCAGGTATTCTAGGAGAAATTATATATACTGTAGGATTATTTTTTATTAAATTTTCTGAATTCAAAAATTTATAAAACTGCTTTAAAGATCCTATAAGCCTATAAATCGATCTTGGTTTTAACCCGTCTAATTTTATTTCCCATAAAAAATCAGTTATGTCATGATGCTCAAAGTTTTCAATAGAAAGCTGCTTTTTCTGTGCAAATGCCGTAAATTTTAAGATATCAGTTCGATAAGCTGAAACCGTGTTTTTTGATAACCCTTTTTCAACAATAACATAAGAAATAAAATCATTAAGCGCTTTCTTATAATCTATCATACAATACTTCATCTCTCTATGCTTTTGATTCCTGTAACCACATGAACGACACGATAACAATTCAACAAATCAGCAAATTGATCTAAAATCCAAAACAATTTATAAATTTTACAAACAGTTAAAGTATATATAATTAATTGGTTAACTAACAGTGCAAAAGTGATTCGAAAAGCAATAACAAAATTTCATACAACTATACACATTATATTAAATACGATTTTAACTCGGTGACTGCTACCAGTCTGTTTGTTAAAACTGCTTTTCCGTAAAACTAAGAGGCAAAGTTTATATTGTAATTCCTGTCGATAAGTTTACTAGAGATGTTGAGCATTCCTCTAAAATAAAGAAAACCACGCAAACGTTCCGTCTAAAAAAGCAGTAAAAGAAAGCAAATCGATACTTTTAATCGAAAAAATCGTGGTGACACTACACAAATAAAAACGGAATATTACTATGATAACAACAACCCACTAAAAGCAAAAGCATGTAGAGAGTGCATAATTTTGTAATAGGACTTGACAAACTTGACAAATATGAAAGAAATAATTAGCATCTATGAGACGTAAAAAACAATTCAATTTTTGTAGTAAAAAACTTTTAATCTTCAAGTTCTTTATATTTGCCTTTAGTCACCTCTCAAAATAAAAGTAGTGAAAATGATGAAAACGAATAGAGAATAAACATTTTATTTGAAGTTGACTATTAGTTCCAACATTTAGGTGCAACGCAGAATTTTAGTACATCAATTTATTGCTTTATTATATAGGATTGAGAAAATCTCATTGTGTTTCCCCGCCCACTACTTAATATATAATTAAATTTCAAAGACACACGCAACGGTTATGATCTAAACTTCGGCTTACGAAGCAAAATAATACTAAAAAATAACTATCATTTTTTCTCACTTTCACTTATAACAGAAAAGTTTACCTTTATTACAACTTCAGGATGAAGTCTTACGTTTATTTTATAATCTCCAAGTTTTTTTATATTTTTGGAAAGTAAAATATCGCGCTTTTTTATTTCAAAACCATTTTCTTCAAAAATTTTTGAGAGATTAGCTGTGGTTATTGAACCAAAAAAATTACCATTTTCACCAATTTTAACTTTTACCGTAAAATTAACAGTTTCTATTTTTGAAGCAATTTCTCTTGCAGCATCAATTATTTTTTCTCTGTGCTTTTCAAGTTTTAATCTTTCTCTTTCCCAAATTTTAAGATTCCTAGAGGTCGCTTCCATAACAAGATTTTGCGGAACAAGATAATTTCTAACAAATCCTGGAGAAACTTCTTTTACCTCACCTTGCCGTCCGACATTTATAATATCAGATCTTAATATAACTTTCATTATTTACTATTTTCCTCCCACAGATTAACTTACTGTAAAAGGCAAAAATGCAAGCATTCTTGCTCTTTTAATTGCCACACCAAGTTCTCTCTGGTGTTTTGCGCAAGTGCCCGTTATACGTCCTGAAAGCATCTTTCCTCTTTCAGTCGTAAACGTGCGAAGCAAACCTATATTCTTATAATCTATTTCAACTTTATCAGCACAAAAACGACAAACCTTTCTTCTGATTGGGACACCTCTTCTAAATTTTCCGCCAGGACGCTCTTGCCCTTCAGCTGAAAAACCTTGTGGTCTTGCTCGCCATGCCGGTTTTTTTATATATGCCATCATATCCTCTCTCCCCCCTTTTTCCAAAAAATCGTTCAAAACGGTATGTCTTCATCATCGCCAATACTATCATCCAATTGTGTCGAAGATCCTCTCACATTATCAACAGAACTTACACTTATTGCCACACTTTCCTGTCTTGACACTAAAAGAAACTGTACTCTTAAAGCTACAACCTCCAAACGACTCCTTTTTGTACCGGCGGTTCCTTCCCATCTATTTGTCTGGAGCCTTCCTTCTACATGAACAGGAAACCCTTTTTTTAAACGATCACCACACCTTTCTGCCTGATCACCCCAAACAATGACGGGAACAAACGTCGGATCAGCATCTTTCCATTCGCCAGTAACTAAATCTTTCACTCTTCTACCGATAGCTATATCAAATGAACAAACCGACTTTCCCGTACTTGTACGCCTAAGCTCAGGATCTCCAGTAAGCCTGCCAACCATTATAACACTGTTTTGCTCTGGCAAACGAAAACTACTCTGCTGCTGGCTCATTTTGTTTTACCTCCACAATCTGTGACTCTAATGTTAATGTTTCTGTTCTTAGAGCAGGTTTCACAATATTTTTTTTACTTTTAATTGTCATAAACCTTATAACCGAATCATTAAATTTAAAAAAATTCTCAAGAGCATTGACCATTTCACCAGTACCGCTAAGTTCCATATAAATATAAATCCCTTCACGCACTTTATTGATGGAATAAGCAAGCCTCTTTTTCCCCAATTGTTGAACTGTTTTAACAGTTCCTTCAGAAGTTTCAACAACTTTTACCGTTTTTGCGATGAGTTGCTCAACTTTTTCTATCTGCAATTCAGGAGAAACAATAAATGTGCTTTCATAATTCATATTTTCCACCTCCTTTTTGGCACCCCCAAAGTTTTATCTCTAGGTTTTAGCCTTACGCAAATACGTAAAGCAAAGTTTACATGTTTATATTTTTATATTTATTATACAAAATTTTTTGCGAACAATTACAATAATGAGAAAATTCAAGATCTGCAGTCTAATAAAATAAAAATGCCCGAGATTCTTGATGCATAGGAGAAGACGTAATATAATTACCTTCGGTAAACAGAATAAATTCTAGTAATACTATAATTGCTTCAAAATCCTCTAACCATTAGAAGAAACATAACTCAGACTGTTAATGATGTGTGGCACAAAGATGTTAAAGAAATTTATGGAAATTATACAGGACTTAAAACTAAATTTAACCATAAAGAAAATGGTAATCACGCAAAATCACGTCATCGTTCAAAACTGACAAAGTTAAAGTATATTAACATTTTATTTACATTGTAAATCGGGGCGACTGGATTTGAACCAGTGTCCTCTCCCACCCCAAAGGAGTGCGCTTGTCAATTGCGCCCCCCCCCGACATCTAAATAATAGACTAGTTTGATAAGAATAAGCTGTTACGCAAACTGCACCATCATAATATGTTACTTCTTCAGCAGTTTTAAAATATGTTTCAATTCGTCTTTTAGATCTCTTAAAAATTTAGAGTCCGGCATATGCTCTAAATCTAAGTTCAAATTTGGCGACACATCCGCAAGTTTTTTTCGCTTATCGCCGATTAAGTATTTCCTAACACCTTCAATAGTATACCGTTTATTATACAATAAATCTTTGATCTTAAAAACCATTTCCACTTCTTTTTTGCTGTATCTTCTCCGTCCAGAACTTCTTCTTACAGGCCGGAGAAGTTTAAATTCATTTTCCCAATATCTTAAAGTATGTTTTGGAACAAGCGTTATCTGAGAAACTTCTCCGATACTAAAATACTCTTTATCTGGTATCGGCGGAACTTTAAGCACTTTCTTTTCTCCTTACTATTTAAAAAAATCTTTTGATTGTTTAAATTTTATTTTTTTCATTGGAGCAATAAGAAGTTTTTCACCTGTTTTTGGATTCCTACCGGCTTTTATTCTCGTCTCAAACATATTAAAGCTTCCAAATCCCGTCACAACAATTTTTTCACCGTTCTTCAAAGCATGTGAGATTTCTTCAAAAACTTTATTTACAGCTACATAAGCTTCTTTTTTTGAACTTAATATTTTTGATAATGCCACTGCTATATCATTTTTAGTCACTTTTTATTACCTCTGTAAGTATATAGTAAAATTGCCGTTAATTTATCTCTTCAAATTTTACTCATGTCTTGCTCCTCTTGTCATTAAATTATTTACAGCTTCAATCGGATTCTTCCCTTTAAACAAAACCTCATATACTTCATTTATTATCGGAAGTTCTAGATTAAATTTTCCCCCAATCTCATAAGCACTAACTGAATTTTTTACGCCTTCAGCGATCATTCCTAAACACTTTTCAGCATCACTCAGACACTTTCCCTCAGCTATCAATTGTCCAATGGCACGATTCCTCGAATGCTTTGAAAAACATGTGACCATTAAATCACCAACACCAGACAAGCCAAAAAAAGTCTGTTTTTGACCACCTAAAACAACACCAACTCTCACAAGTTCTTTAAGACCTCTTGAAACAATAGCTGCCTTTGTATTATCGCCATATTTCAAACCATCAACTATTCCTGAAGCCACTGCAAAAACATTTTTCAGTGCCGCGCCGATTTCAACGCCTATAATGTCAGTTTGGTTGTAAATTCTGAAAAAATTATTCATGAATAGAACTCTGCATTTTTCCGCAGTATCAATATTGGTTGCTGCAGATATAACCACAGTAGGAACTTTTCTGCATACTTCTTCAGCGTGGCTTGGACCAGAAAGAACTGCGATATTATCATAAATATCTTTAAAAACATCTTCTATAACTTCAGACATTCTCAATAATGTACCGTTTTCTATGCCTTTTGTCGCGCTTACTATAAGTTTTCTCTCAAGAGATATCCCGTTATTTTTTAACAGCATACATGTCAATCTCATATACTGCGAAGGAACAGCAAACAAAACAGCTTCTCTATCTTTAAGAGTATCTAGACTATTCGTAACGATTATACCTTCAGGCAAATCAACACCGGTTTCAAACGGTTTTATTTTTCTGTTTTGTAATTTTTTTGCTCTTTCCGCATCAAATTCCCAAAGAGTAACCTCATGTTTATTTTCAAATAAAAGAATGGCAAGAGTTGCTCCCCATGAACCCGCTCCAAGAACAGTGATTTTCATATTATTTCCTCTTAAATATCTTAAATCTATTTTCAGAACCTTCTTTCAGTCTTCGTATATTTGCCTTATGTTTGTAAATAATAAATACCGAAACAGCAAAAGAAAACACTACGTGGTCTGCACCATAACCTGAAAAAAAAGACACTAAAGGAAGCCCCACAGCAGCACACACCGATCCTAATGCAGCATAACCTGAAACTACGAAAACCAAACTAAAAATAATAAAAGCTACAATCGACGGCAAAGGCATAAGTGCCAAAAATACACCTAATCCCGTGGCAACTCCTTTCCCACCGTTAAACTTTAAAAATATTGTAAACATATGCCCAATTATCGCTGCAAAGGCAACAACAATAGAATAATAAAAAGAACTGTCTATTATTAACGCAAAATAAACGGGACCAAATCCTTTTGAAACATCAACTGCAAACGTTAATATTCCGGCGATCTTTCCAACTGATCTCAAAACGTTTGTAGTTCCAGGATTCCCAGACCCAATTACACGTATATCTGCTTTTCCGAACACTTTTGCAACAATATATGCAGAAGGAATCGATCCACACAAATATGCAAAAAATATATATATACCTTTTATCAGCACTTTTTATTTATCGATCCTGTTTTTCTCTATAGTATTTTCTAAATTTTAAAATTATCGGCGTGCCATGAAATCCGAATCTTGACCTTAAACAATTTTCAAGAAACCTCTCATAAGAAAAATGCACAAGTTCAATATCATTAACTGAAAAAACAAATACAGGTGGTTTTGAAGCAACCTGTGCATATTCTTTGAATTTTAACGTTTTACCTTTACTTATATAAGTCTTTCTTGTAAGAGCGTCTCTTATAACTTCATTAAGCTCTTCTTGTGTAAGTTCTTTTGAATATTGTTTAAACACAAGCTCTGCTTCTTGAAATATTTTCTCTAATCTCTGACCTGTTTTTGCTGATATAAAAATAATATCTGCCCAGTTCATAAACTTTATTCTTTCTCTTAACTGCTCTACAAAATATTTTGCTTCTTCTTCTTTTTCCTCTATCAAATCCCATTTATTTACAGCTACAATAACAGATTTTCTCTTTTCAAGCAGTAATCTTGCGATTTTTACTTCGGTTTCACCTA
The DNA here is from genome assembly GCA_031273885.1 of Endomicrobium sp. Lineage (GTDB taxonomy): Bacteria > Elusimicrobiota > Endomicrobiia > Endomicrobiales > Endomicrobiaceae > Endomicrobiellum. The sequence continues at coordinate 20,997 of JAISRA010000104.1, read as the reverse complement.
TGCCTTGAGAAGCATCAGCAATCAAAACTGCAACATCAGCACTTTCAATGGCATAATTGGTACTCAACGTTGAAAGATATTCCATATCGTCTTTCATTTTGCTGCCTCTGTGCAACCCTGCTGTATCTATAACAATATATTCTTTGTCTTTAATTTGAACATGAGCCGTAAGGGAATCTCTTGTTGTACCCGGAACATCGTGAACGATACTTCTCTCTTCTTTGGCAACAGCGTTAATAAATGAAGATTTTCCAACATTTGGTTTCCCTACAAGAATAATTTTCAAGATTTCATGCGTTTTCTTTGTCTTTCTATCGTATTTTATATTATCCCAAATTTTATCTAACAAGTCGTTTATGTTTCTTCCGTGGTTTGCAGAGACGAAGACGGTATTATTAAAACCAAACTCATAAAACTCATATCCTCTAATTTCTTCTGCCTGTGTATCAATTTTATTTACAACAAGAATTATTTTTTTTTGGCTAAATCTAATTTGTTTAGCAATTTCAGCATCCATAGGATGAATACCTGTTTTTCCGTCAACAATAAACAATACTATGCCAGCTTTTTGTATGGCAATTTCAAGCTGACGAGACATATCTTTTGAAAACACAAAAATATCTGTGCTCCAGCCTGCAGTATCTGTAATAACAAATTTTTTATTTTTCCACGAAACTTCATAATCATTCCTATCCCTTGTTGTTCCAGGAGTTTTGTGAATGATTGCTTTTTTTCTACCGATAAACCTATTAAACAGAGTAGACTTGCCTACGTTAGGCCTACCTACTATAGCAACTTTTGTCAACATCAATTAATCCTTTTACAGCTTTCATATAACAGATTCTATGATATTATGCACACATTGACAATAAAAAGGCCAGTCGGAATACTACTTTTCAAAGTCTAAATTTAAAAGCGTTGCGACTCGATTTTATATGTAATTCCTCTAATTTTATAAGCATTTTGTAATTTTTTATTAAAAATAAACTTTGTTTTTAATGTGAGGAATTATACTACGTAAACTCATCAAACTTTTAGAAACTAACCGGTGGTATAAAAGTATCGTCAGACAGGGAATCACGCGATATATAATGATTTTCAAGCAATAATTTCAATGACATTAATGAAAAAAAGACATCAGCATTATATTCTAAACAATCAATGCAGAGGCGTTAAGGTTTCATTGCAAAGATTTCGAGAAAAATTACAAGAACTTTAAATTATGAGAGAACTTTGAAAAAGTCTTCAGCTTAAGTACGAATTTTTTGGGGTCTTGATTAAAAGTTAAAATTAAAACTGAAAATAAATTTTCACAGAAACAAGAACCGCGCTCATGTCGTAATAGCTTTAAATTTCGTAAATATATCTTAAACAACATTATAATTACAAAACCCAATAAATTTATTAAAATTCAATATTATTTGTTTAGGCATATAGGACTGAGGTCAACCGGTCTGATGATTGTATAAAATAATACTTTGATAAATCCCTATTTGATAAATCCCTAAAAGTACTGTCAGGATACATAACAACACAATCACTATTGTGAAGTTTATTCTATATAACATAAATTCTCTGCTTCTCAACCAAAATCTGAAACTTTTTATGATAGCAAAAAAGCCGGCAAAATTATTCCGCTAATAAAACAAGTAAATAAGGTATTGTATAAATAGCATGTAAATTAGGGCACTACTATATATATATAATAATAAACCATACGTTATATTAAATCAGAAATTGCTGAAGGACTAGTTTTTAAAATCTACACACTCTATGATTATGTATAATATATACTCCTATTTCCCGGTTGTTATCAATTCATGAAGAGAGCAAATAAAATTATGGGATTCCATGCAAATACTAATTAAAGCCTCCCAAGGCACATAATATCTTTCAAATAATATATCATCACCTATCACCATCTATAAAGTTTTGTTTCACTTAGAAAAAAAACATTGCTTACTGTGCAACTATTTATTACTTAGCTACTTAAATGGGATGGGCCACAAACTAACTGACTTATTAAAAATAACCTTTGTTCAGAAGCGTAAAATGATAAAATTTAGTTATTCTAAATAACTTTTGCATAAAACTTTAGACTTTTTTGCTTACTATTTATAAAAACTCTCACAAAATTAGCAAATACTTTAAAATATGCTTTAATAATACTAATAAGCGGGCGATGGGACTTGAACCCACGACCTTCTCGTTGGCAACGAGACGTTCTACCGCTGAACTACACCCGCGAAAGTATTTATTATATATTATAAGTAAACCCAAATATTCACTTTTAAAAATGCTGAGGGCGGGACTTGAACCCGCATCCCGGGTAAGGACACGCCCCTCAAACGTGCGCGTATGCCAATTCCGCCACCCCAGCCCAGAAACAATGGGGACTTTTATACACATCTCAACATTATTTACTATTTACAGCAAGCACACACTTTCTAATCTACAACGGACACCATGCTCATATTTGTAGAAAGCTTTGTAAGCATTAAAGATGTAAACAAAAATATACAAGCCATAATAACCGTTAATTTTTTTATAAAAGCTATACCTGATGGAGCATTAAAAATCTGATTAGATCCACTACCACCGAAAATACCTGCTATACCACCAGTTTTACCAACCTGTAGAAGAACAATAAATATCAACCCAACACTAACTGTATAGTGTAAAAATTTAAGAGCGAAAAATGCTACATTTAAAATAGTCATAACGTAAGTAATTATACTACAATATGGTACCACCTGTCAATTTTTTAACCATTGAATCAAATTCGCTCGTCTACTTTTTATCAGGAATAGCTACAATACCAGGAAGCTCTTTACCTTCAAGAAATTCCAAAGATGCACCACCTCCTGTAGAAATATGACTTATTTTTTTATCTACACCGGCCTTCTTAACAGCCGACACTGAATCTCCACCACCAACGACAGATATTGCTCCTTTATTTGTAGTAGCTTCAGCTATGAACTCTGCAATTTCAACAGTTCCTTTTGAAAACTCATTTATCTCAAAAATGCCTAGAGGACCATTCCAAACTATGGTTTTTGAAAATTTAACTACTTCAGAAAATTTTTCTATTGACTTAGGACCTATATCAACACCCATAAATCCTTCCGGTATTGCTTCATCAACAGTAATTTTCACATCCGCCTCTGAAGGCACATGTTTATTTGTAAAATCTACTTTATTAGTAATTATATGATCAATCGGCAATAGGAAATCAACTTTCTTTTCTCTAGCTTTTCTAATAAGTTCCGCAGCCAAATCAAGCTTATCGTCTTCAACCAAAGAAGTCCCTGTGCTTACTCCTTGCGATTTCAAAAAAGTGTATGCCATAGCTCCACCAATTATAATTGCGTTAACCTTATTTAAAAGATTTTCTATGACATTTATTTTATCCGAAACTTTAGCTCCGCCAAGAATTGCCAAAAAAGGTCTTATAGGCTTTTCTAACGCTTCGCCTAAAAATTTAAGTTCTTTCTCAACAAGAAAACCTGATGCAACATCTTTAACATACTTAACAATACTGGCGGTTGAGGCATGCGCTCTATGCACCGTACCAAATGCATCTTGAACAAAGACTTCGCCCATAGAAGCAAGTTCCTTTGCAAATGCCTCCATTGCATTATTATCTTTTTCACCAACTGCATTTTTACCTTCTTCTTCAGGATGAAACCTAAGATTTTCTAATAAAAGTATTTCTCCTGTTTTTAAATTAGCCGCTGCTGTTTTTGATTCATGGCTTATGCAATCATATCCTATAAACTTAACTGGCCTTCCGAGAAGTCCGCTCAAACAAAGCGAGACCGGATTTAGACTCATTGCATCAACTTTTTTTCCTTTCGGTCTTCCCAAATGAGATATAAGAATTATTGCGGCATTTTTCTTTAACAGATATTTTATTGTAGGAAGTGTTGCAATTATTCTTTTGTCATTTGTTATTTTAAGATTCGCATCAAGAGGAACATTATAATCAACTCTGACTAAAACCTTTTTTCCTTCTACAGCAATATCCGCAAGTGTATTTTTCATTAGATACCCCTTTAAAAGCCAAAGGCCACACTCACACATATTTTTGTATGATGCGGCCTTTTGAATTAACTTTATTTTTCTTAAAACTATACTTCTACACAATAACCATAAGTGAGAAGTGTCGACGTTGCTAACTAAAAATTCAACTTTCCACACCTATTCATCTCTATTCATCTATTAATTAAATTAACCGTTAATTTTTTTCATATATTCGATAAGTTCCAAAACTTTATCAGAATAACCCCATTCATTGTCGTACCACGAAACAACTTTAATAAACTTATTAGTCAGCGCAATTCCTGCTTTTGCATCGAATATTGAAGTGCGCGTATCTCCAAGAAAATCTGAAGATACAACGTCATCTTCTGTATAACCTAAAACACCTTTAAGTTCATTTTCAGATGCAGATTTCATAGCAAACTTTATTTCATCATAAGAAGCAGGATTTGCCAAATTAACGGTTAAGTCAACAACTGAAACATCAATAGTAGGAACACGAAATGACATACCTGTCAACTTACCGTTCAACTCAGGAATTACTTTTCCCACAGCTTTAGCCGCACCTGTAGAAGAAGGAATAATATTTCCTGAAGCCGCTCTTCCACCTCTCCAATCTTTAGCGGAAGGTCCATCGACAGTTTTCTGTGTAGCGGTCGTAGAGTGAACAGTAGTCATCAACCCGTCAATAATACCAAATTTATCATGCAAAACTTTAGCAATAGGAGCTAAACAGTTTGTTGTACAAGAAGCATTAGATACAAACTGCGTCCCTTTTTTATATGCACCTAGATTTACTCCGCATACAAACATAGGAGTGTCATCTTTTGAAGGAGCAGACATAACAACGTACTTTGCGCCAGCTTCAATATGAGTCATAGCTTTTTCCTTAGAAAGAAACAATCCTGTTGACTCTACAATATATTCAGCCCCAATATCACCCCATTTTAAATATAAAGGATTTTTTTCTGCAGTCACACGTATAGTACTTCCATTAACAACTAAATTACCATCCTTTACTTCGATAGTTCCTTTAAATATTCCGTGCATAGTGTCATACCTTAACATATAAGCCATATATTCAACGCTAATAAGATCGTTAATAGCAACAACCTGAATATCTCTTCTACATTGAGCAGCACGAAACACTAAACGTCCGATACGACCAAAACCATTAATGCCTACTCTAATTGCCATAATACGCCTCCTTATTGTACTTCAAATAATCTAAATCTCTAAAATGGAATTTAGTAAATTATTACATCTTTTGTCAAATCATCGCTATAAATTAATTAGTACCTTTAGTACTTTTCCAACTCTTGCAACGCTTTTTGTTTTTTTAAGTTTTTGCTAGAATAAGCCGTACAATAAAAAGCAGAATCGGAGATAATTATGGAAAATAGCGAGTTAAGGCATATAATGTTATTGAAAGCCAAAGCTGCAAAAAAAGCATCAAGAAAACTTGGGGCAATGAACATTGAGCAAAAAAACAATATACTTTCTGCTATGGTTGCTGCTCTGCAGCAAAATATGAAGGAAATACTTTTTCATAATGGAATAGACATTCAAGCAGCAAAAGAAGCCGGAATAACGGCAACATTTATCGACAGGCTTACTCTAACTGAAAAACGTGTCAATAATGCAATAAACGGCATCAAAGATGTTATTCTTTTACAAGATCCGATAGGAAGTGTAATCGAAGAAAATAAACCATCAATAGATATCGACGTTAAAAAAATAAGAGTTCCTCTGGGTGTGATTGGGATAATTTATGAGGCTCGTCCAAATGTTACTGTTGATGCCACAACTTTATGTTTAAAAGCAGGCAACGCTGTTATTCTAAAAGGTGGTTCTGAAGCTATAAATTCAAACAGAATACTTGTCAAAATAATATACGATGCAGGACTAAGAGCGGGTATGCCCGATGGGGCAATTCAATTTATAGATACCACAAACAGAATTGCTGTAAAAGAACTGTTACACCTCGACAATCTAATAGATCTATTAATACCAAGAGGCAACGAAGAGCTGATTAAATTTATAAAGACACATACTTCAATACCTATTTTATCTCACGGTAAAGGGCTGTGCCATACGTATGTAGACAAAGATGCCGACATTGACATGGCCGTTAATATCGCAGTAAACGCAAAATGTCAAAGACCATCTGTTTGCAATGCAATGGAAACCTTGCTTGTTCACAAAGATGTCGCCGGTAAAATTTTGCCAAAATTATGCAAATTATACAATAACGCAAATGTTGAAATCAGAGGATGTGAAATTTCAAAAGATATAGTAAATTCAATAAACCTCGCAACTGAAGAAGATTGGAAAACAGAGTATCTTGATCTTATATTATCAATAAAAGTAGTGAATTCTTTAGAAGATGCAATAGTACACATAAATAAATATGGCTCTATGCACTCTGAAGCTATTGTTACAAACAATAAAGAAACAGCAGATAATTTTATTACAGAAATCGATGCTGCCGCTGTTTTTGTAAACGCTTCAACAAGACTCCACGACGGCAGTGTTTTTGGTCTGGGTTGTGAAATTGGCATTTCAACACAAAAGCTACATGCACGCGGAGCCATGGGCATAAAGGAACTCACCACTACTAAATATATAGTAAAAGGCAGAGGAACAATAAGAAATTAAGTTTGATTATTACAGAGGTTGCATGATGAAACTTGGTATTGTAGGACTTCCAAATGTAGGAAAATCAACGCTGTTTAATGCAATAACAAAAGCAGGCGCTGGGGTAGCAAATTATCCTTTTTGTACTATCGATCCAAACCTCGGAGTAGTTACAGTCACAGACAATCGACTAGACTTCTTAAAAAAACTTTATAAGCCAAACAAAACAACTTTTGCTACTGTAGAATTTGTAGATATTGCAGGGCTTGTAAAAGGAGCTTCAAATGGAGAAGGTTTAGGCAATCAGTTTTTAGCACATATAAGAGAAACTACCGCTATAGTCCACGTAGTAAGATGTTTTGAAGTCAAAGACATAATGCATGTTATGGGCGAAGTCAATCCTCTAAGAGATATGGAAATTATAGATACCGAACTTATTTTATCGGATATTGAGTCTATCTCCAAAAGACTTGAAAGACTCGAAAAAAACGCAAGAGTTAACAATAAAAAAACATTTGCAGAGAGAGAACTTGCACTAAAAGTTAAAGCACATATTGATACAGGTAAACCTGCAAGAACTCTTAAACTTGATGATGATGAAAGAGTAATGTTAAAAGATTTTTTTTTAATAACAGCAAAACCTGTTTTATATGCTTGTAATATCGCAGAAGGCGATTTACCTGCGATAAAAAATAAATATGTGAAAACTGTAGAAGAAAAATCAAGAAAAGAAAATTCTCAAACAGTATCGGTGTGCGCAAAAATTGAAGCAGAAATTTCAGAACTTTCAGAAGAAGATCAAGAAATATTTTTAAAAGATTTAGAGTTAAAAGAACCAGGGCTTAATCATTTAATCAAGGCAGGATATAATTTATTAGACTTAATTACGTTTTTTACGGCAGGAAAAGATGAGGTAAGAGCTTGGACAATCAAAAAAGGATTCCTTGCTCCACAGGCAGCAGGTATAATCCATACAGATTTTGAGAAAGGTTTTATACGCGCTGCAGTCGTAAGTTTTGACGACTTATTTAGACTTGGCAATGAAAAAGCCGTAAAAGATGCAGGGTTGTTAAGAATCGAAGGTAAACAATATTTGGTTAAAGATGGCGATATTATAGAATTCCGTTTTAACGTATAATCAGACTTTGCATAGCCACCTATTCCTATTATAAATTATAAGGACAAAGTTTTCCAATGAAATGATTGGATTCTTCAGAAGAGTTTAGCTTTTTCAGGAGTATTGATGGGTGTTCGTTTTTTAATGTGGTTTTTGTTTTGGATTATTTTTACAGTCGCTTTTTTTATGGATTTATTAATACTAAACAAGCGTAGTGATAATACTGAAATAAAAAGTGTTGCCACAAGGACCTGCGCATGTGTAGGGCTTGCTTTACTTTTCGGACTGATTGTTTATTTTATGTTAGGATGGGAAAAAGCATTAGAATATATCACAGGATATATTGTAGAGTATTCGTTATCTGTAGACAATATGTTTATTTTTTTAATGGTTTTCAGATATTTTGGCATAAAAAAAAATAGCCAATCCAAGATTTTACTATATGGTATTGGAGGAGCTGTTATATTAAGATTTTTGTTTGTTTTTGTCGGAATTTTTTTCATAAACGCTTTTTCATGGATCGTATATATTTTTGGAACAATTTTAATTTACACTGCAGCTAATATGCTGTTTTGCAAGAATAAAAAAAACTTGTCCGAAAATAACATCGTTTATAAAATTTTAAAAAAATTATTCTGTTTCAAGCTAAACATTAATGCAACCTCATTTTTTATTAAGGAAAATGCCATATTATATGCCACACCGATGCTTGCGGCAGTTGTTGTTATAGAGATGGGTGACATAATATTTGCAATAGATTCAATTTCGGCTGTTCTTTCCATTTCTAGGGATACTTTCGTTGTTTACACATCAAATATATTTGCAATCTTAGGTTTGAGATCATTATATTTTCTCCTTTTAAACCTTACTGAAAAATTCAGATTTTTACACATCGGAGTTGCAGCAATACTTTTTTTTATAGGGTTAAAGATGCTGCTGTCTCATTTAGTACATATTCCAATAATCTTTTCTCTCGGCATAATCGTTACAGTTCTTGCAATTTCAATAACTGTTTCATACACACATGAAGTTAGTTTGACTAACAGATCGCAAAACTTGTAAAATACTTAATTATACATGCAGTAATGAAAGCTAAAGAAAATAAGGAGATATTTTGGATGAGGAATAAAAATATGCTGGTGTTAGTTATGTCAGTGGCATTCGGATTTTCTTTGGGCGCTTGCAAAAGAAATGTTCCTATTATTGCAACAGTTGGCGGGAAAAAGATTACGGAAAACGTGTTAAATAAAAAATTATTAAAAACTCCTGCAGAATATCAAAAATTTGCAAATACACATTTTGGAAGAAAACAGTTTATCGATGCGGTCCTCATGGAAGCTATTGTCATAGAATCAGCAAAAAAAGCAGGCATTGAAAAACAAAAAGAATACAAAAATGCTGTAAAAAATTTTCAAACAAAACAGAAGCAACAATTCGCTGATTATAAAAATGGTTTACTTATAGAAACCTATGTAAAGGAAATTTATAAAAAAATAAAGCCTAATGATACGGATGTACTAAAATATTACAATGTTAACAAATCTGTATTTAAAAATCACATCGCTTACACAGTAAGACACATTCTTGTTTATGACACGCAAACTGCTCAAAATGCCATCAAAAGACTTAAAAATTGTGAATCTTTTGAAAAAGTAGCTAAAGAAGTTTCTCTAGACGGCAATTCTGCAGCAAACGGCGGACTTATCAAACCGTTTAAAAGAGGCGATTTATTACCTGAATTTGAAAATGTTGTTGCAAATCTTAAAAACAACGAAATATCAGGAATTGTTGAAACCCCTTACGGATACCACATAATACTTAAAATTTCAGAACGGAAACTTCCTTCCATATCTTTCGATGAAGCGAAAGATAAAATCAAAAGAACTTTGGAAAAAGAGAGGTTTGACGCATGGTTCGCACAGGAAAAAGAAAAGCTCAAAGTTAAAATTAATTACGACATTGCTTCTTATGCAGCAGGTAAACCTCAGAAATAAAACAATTTTTAAACACACAGTAAATTATAAGGAGTGTCTTATGAAAAAACTTATTGCAGGATTGATGGCAACGTTGTTCTTAACGACAAGTATTTTTGCGACTTCAGAAATTATAGATAAAACTTTGGCTGTAGTAAATGGCGAGCCTATTTTTGTATCAGAATTCAACAGTTTTTTCGCACCTCTCTTTGAACAGTACAAACGCAGTGTGCCACCATCAAGTCAAACATCGCAAAAAGAAAACGAATTTAAAGACATCATTTTAAATCGTAAAATTGAAGATGTCCTTTTGAAACAAGAGGTTAAGAAACAGAAAATTAAAGTTACTAGAAAAGAACTTGAAGATGCTATAAAAGAAATAAAAAAAATATTCACAAACGAGGCAGAGTTTGCAGCTGAATTAAAAAAAGAAAATATAACAGTTTCTGAGTTTGAAAAAAAACTCGAAGAGCAAATTGCAGTCATTAATCTCATAAAACAATCAGTAGAGTTTAAAATTAAAATGCCTACTGAAATTGAAACAAGAGCTTTTTATAATAAAATTGTTACTAAGATGAAAGGCGGAAAGACAAATCTTTCACATGAAGATGATTTACTTGTAGAGAATCTTGCCGCTGCAATAAAAAGAATGTCATCAGAACAGGTAAGATTAAGACAAATTTTTATCAACTGTCCTAAAGACGTAGCCGACGCCAAACTAAAAGCTGCTCAAACAAAAGTCACAGCTATAAAAAAAGAACTTCAGAGACAAACTTTTGCAAATGTGGCAGCACAACACTCAGAAGATTCCGTTTCTAGAGCAAGAAATGGCGACTTAGGGTTAATTACAAAAGACGATATTGCACCTGCTATTAGTAAAATTGTTTTCTCTATGAAAGTAGGTGACTATACAAAAGAACCTATAAGGACAGATACTGGCTATCACTTTATAAAAGTAGAAGAGAAACATGCTAAAAAAGATATAACTTTTGACAATGTTAAAAATGACATAGAAGAAGTTTTGTACCAAAGTAATGTTAGACAGGCATGTACAGAGTACATTAATAACTTAAAAGCAAAAGCAGGGATTAAGATAAATAAGAACTGGTAAGAATAAATATAATATGACTAACCCCTGTTTAGCGATTACTTTAGGCGATCCTGCTGGTATAAGCTACGAAATAGTTTGCAGGGCTGTAAGTTCTTTGACGGTAAAAAGAATTTGTAGCCCTATTGTTTTTGGTGATAAACAAGTTTTAAACAATATTTCACCTAAATATTTTAAAGGCATGCTACTACCATTTAAATTTGTGGAATGTTCTAACTTAGGCAATTCTGTAAAAATAGGAACCCCGCGTCAAAAAAGGCAGGCATAATTACCATCGCTGCCATAAAGCGTGCGGTAGAGTACTGCATGAACGGTAAAGCAAATGCACTTGTTACTGCTCCTATATCAAAAGAATCATTAAAAATAGCAGGTGTTAGATATGCTGGACATACGGAACTGCTTGCAGCACTTACTAAAAGTAAAAAAGTAGCAATGCTTATGATTTGCGGTAAAATATACGGCGTAATGATAACAAGACATATTTCCATCTCAAAAATTTCAGAAAATATAAAAACAAAAGATATTGTCGAAACTGTGAATTTAAGCATAGATTTTATAAAAAAAACAAAAAGAAAAAATATAAAAATCGCTTTATGCGGTCTAAATCCACATGCAGGAGACAATTCAATTTTAGGTTTAGAGGAAAAAAATTATATTACCAGCATATAAAATACTGAAAAAATCAGGTCTTGATATAACAAAACCCATTCCCGCAGACTCTGCTTGGCTGAAAGCAAAAAACGGACAATTCGATTTGGTATGCGCGATGTACCATGATCAGGTAATGATAGCTTTAAAATGTATTGATGCTTCAAAAATAGTAAATATCACTGCAGGACTTCCTTTTATAAGAACATCTCCAGGGCACCATGGTACGGCGTTCGATATTGCGGGTCAAAATAAAGCCAGTGCAAGTGCCATGATAGAATCAATAGTATATGCTGCGCAACACATAAAAAGTTAAAATTATAAAATGGGAATAGTAAATTTTTCAAATGATATAGTTGAAATTGAAAAAGAATTTTTAAATATGAACTATAAAGAGTACAATAAAACAATGGAACTTAGTCCTGATTTTGCGAACGCATATTTTTATCTTAGCTTTGTTTACAACAAAAACAACAATTTTGAAAACACGGACAAATAAATTTTGCTATGGGTGAAATATCAATCTCCATAAAAAATGGCAAAGCTAAAATCATGCCGAAAGCTGTTGAAAAAGGAATTCTTCAGGAACTGTCAGATATTGCTTTACAGCTATGCAAAATTTTTAACAAGAATTTTTATAAACAATTTACAAATTCAAAAAACAGCGCCGAATTGACAATTAATACTCATACCGCGTTAATAGAAAAGTTTTCACAAAACGGTATAATTGTTGAGATCGTAGAATACGAGAATCTGTTTACATCAAAAATACCGTCAAAACTTAAATTCACTTTCTCTGCTGTAAAAATTAAAGGCTCAATGGAAGCAACAAAAATTTTATCCATATTGGACACCGAAAAAAATGAAAATAAAGATCAAATCTCCGGCAAAAATTAATCTTTTTTTAGAAATTAAAAACAAAAGATCGGATGGATATCATAATTTAGAAAGCATTATGCAAACTATAAGTTTGTACGACGAACTTTCTTTTGATCTTACAGAGAAAGATATTGTTCTTGAATGCAACGATAAATCCCTTTCTGTTGACGAAGCAAACATTATTTATAAAGCGACAAAAGCAGTTCAAACTCATTTTAAAATAGATAATGGCGTAAAAATATACTCAAAAAAAGAAATACCTGTTGGTGCCGGTCTTGGCGGTGGTTCTTCAAATGCCGCTGCGACACTCAAAGCTTTAGTTAAATTATGGAATATAAAAACCACGAGAACTGAATTAGAAAAAATAGCAGTTAAACTTGGTGCAGATGTTCCTTTTTTTCTTACTGGAGGGACAGCCTTATGTGAAGGTATAGGAGAGAAAATTACACCATTAAAAAACATTGATAACCTAAATATAATTCTTGTAAATCCAGGCTTTAGCATTATTACCACAGACGTATATAAAAAAATCAAATTCCCATTGACAAATCAAGTAAAAATTCATAAAATTATTTCTGTTATTTGTAGTGGTTTATTTAACTTAAAAAATGCCCATAATTACTGTTTTAATAGGCTTGAAGAATTCGTTTTCCCAAATTATCCTGAAATAGTAAGGATTAAAAATATTTTAAACGATCTAGGCTGCGTAAGTTTTATGTCTGGTTCAGGTGCAACGGTTTTTGGAATCTTTGATTCCAACGTTAATCTTGAAATAATCAGATCTAAATTAAACAGATACGGTTGGAAAATTTGGTTTGTTGACGCAGTAGATTTCTCCTTTCAACCTCAGCTTTGCGTTATATAACCAGAATTCCGGGATTGTGTAAAGGTAGCACAAGGGATTTTGGATCCCTTTATCCAGGTTCGAATCCTGGTCCCGGAGGTTCTCAGCTTGATTTCACTCTTGTCAAATCAAGATATACACTACTAAACTAAAACCATAAAAAACACGATCGTGCATCGTGCAATCTTCTTCAAACATAATTAACGACAACATTAAAGAATATATTTGTCAATTTGACAGCTTGAAAGAAATTTAGTAACTTGCTCTAAGTAACATTGCCAAACATCTAGTATAGGGCAGTTAGCTCAGATGGAAGAGCATTTCCCCTACAAGGAAGAGGTCGCAGGTTCAAGTCCTGCACTGCCCACCACAATCGGTAAAAATTTGAAAAACGACTACTTCTTGGTAGTACAAATACACATATGTAAATTGGAAAATAGTAATATAAAATGACATAAAATCCAGGACGCATTTGAATAATGTCGAGCAATTGCGAAATACAATGAAAAAAGATCGTATTGGCACAATTGATGGAATTAAGTAAACCAAAAGTCATAGTTTTAATTGAATTGTAAAAATATGAAGAACAATATTTTTTTATTAGCGCACAATGATCACTTCTATTTGAATATTCGTAGCTCAAAGTCAAGATGAAAAATTCTACAAAAAACAACATTTGCCATATCACTTATATTTCAATAGAAAACTTACGACTATTAATGAATATTCAATTTAAAACAGAAACAATGATTTTAAGATAAAACATGAAATGTTATGGAAAGAATTGAGATTTTTCTATGGTGAAGAGCAACCAATTTTAATGCTAAATAGCTGTAGAAAACTTTATGAAACTTAGCAAAATCTTGACTGTATAAGTATACAAATAATTTTTATATTAGTGCAAAAAATTACTTCGATATAAATTAACATTCTGTTGACAATTTAGCTACAGAACAAAAATAAAATGGTAAAATAAAAGAAAATATAAAATTCTCGAGCAATTATTTAAGCAGAATAACACGAAAGAACATATTGAAAAAATGTTAAAGAACATGTGAGGTACATATTTTTTTGTCAATTTTTTAGGTTGGTCAGTTTCTAGGTGCAACACATTTTTGTGGAGGACCAGTGGGGATGAACCAACTAAAAAAATCAACGAGAAAACATAAATTACAAAGATTTTACTTCTTTATTTTGGCTGTTAGTTGACACACCTGTTGGGGAGAAAAATACCATACATATCAAAAATATAATCCAAAAACGGAATCTGGTAAGTCGTTAGACTTTCAATATCGATTTAATGATCGTTGAAACTTTTCAACAGAAAATGATAAAATAATGGTGTTATGACAAAATTAAAAATAAGAAAGTACGGTGAGCCGATTTTAAGAAAAAAAACTAATATTATTCCAGAAGTTAACGAAGATATAAAAAGATTTGTTTGCGACATGCTTGAGACAATGTATGCATACAGCGGAGTCGGCCTTGCAGCTTCTCAAGTCGGAGTTTTAGTGAGACTTTGCGTTATTGATGTTTCTCAAGATCAAAAATCCCCGATTTTCATGATAAATCCTAAAATTATTTCTGGCAGAGACAGAGTATTTGCTATAGAGGGTTGTTTGTCTTTACCGGGGTTTTACGAAAATGTAAAACGCTTGGATAAAGTTATCGCAGAATATACCAATATAGAAGGCAAGAAGAAAGAGATTCGAGCAGAAGGGATTCTTGCTAAAGTTATACAACATGAGGTAGATCATTTAGATGCAAAAATCTTTATAGATTATTTGCCTGAGTGGAAAAGAAAAACTATTGAAAAAGAAATAAAGAGAAAAAAGAAAATGGATATGTGGTGAAGATATTATTTTTTGGCACAGATTCAATATCCAAAACGTATTTGGAAGAACTGTATAAAAGAAATTATGAACTTTTTGTAGTAACAATGCCGGATAAGCCTGCTTTAAGAGGACATAGACTCACTCCTCCGTCAGTAAAAATTTATGTTACTGAAAACAATATTAAATTTATACAGCCTGAAATATTTACTCCAGTGGTTACGGAAACAATAAAAAATTTCGGAGCAGATATAGGTATTGCCGTAGCCTACGGAAAAGTTATACCAAAAGCTGTTTTTAATCTTCCACATTATGGAATTTTTAACATACATTTTTCGCTGCTCCCAAAATACAGAGGCGCAGCCCCAGTTCAGCATGCTTTGCGTAACGGCGAAACAGAAACAGGCGTAACATCTTTTTATATAGAAGAAAAACTTGATACAGGCTATACAATAATTCAAAAAAAACTTAATATAGATACTAAAGATAATGCCAAAACTTTGTCTAACAAACTTGTACCCTTAGGCATAGAAGTTATGAATAAAACCCTTTATTTATTATTGCAAAATAGAAAAACTAAATTAGTATCTCAAATAGGTGAGCCTAGTTTTGCTCCGGTCTTAAAAAAAACAGAAGGGTTAGTTGACTGGAATAAAACTGCAGATGAAATCTACAATCAATTTAGAGGGTTATATCTTTGGCCGGGTATTTATTCAATAGTCTCTAAAGGCAAGTTTGCAGGCAAAAGAATTAAATTTGTAGATATAGAAGTCTTTGAAAAGAATTATTTCAATAAGGACCATGGTATTGTGTTTTCTATAGAGAAAAATAGAGGTTTTACTGTATTGTGCAATATCGGCAAAATTTTGATTACAAAAATTCAACCTGAAAACAAACCCATTATGTCTGCGTGGGCTTTTATACAAGGCAGGCAGCTTGCTACCGGCGACCGTTTTTAAACCAGTTAGAAGTAAGGCATGAGTAAGAGAAGCATGGAGCGCGCAGAGGGAACTTTGCCAAACACAAAATGACAAATGTGTGTTTAGCACGGCAATCTTATAACAATTATATGATTGCTTAATTGACATATAAAAGGAGAGATTTTATTATGGCAGTTGAAATTAATGAAAGTAATTTTGAGAGAGAAGTTTTATCTTCAGACATTCCTGTATTGATTGATTTTTGGGCAGAGTGGTGTGGTCCTTGCAAAATGCTTTCTCCAGTTATTGAAGAGCTAACAATTGAATACAAAGGAATGATAAAAATAGGAAAAATTAACACAGATAAAAATATGTCTATTTCGGAGAAATTTCAAATTACTTCAATTCCATGTTTGATTTTATTTAAAAGTGGCACAGCTATTAAAAAAATAGTAGGTTTTAGATCTAAAAACGACATAAAGAAGATTATAGATAGCGTTTTGTAATTATAAGGATTCATTATGATATATGATGTTATTATTATCGGCGGAGGACCTGCAGGATTATCTGCTGCTATCTATGCTTCTAGAGCAAGGCTAAAAACATTGCTTATAGAAAAGAATGGATGCGGAGGACAAATGATTGTAACTAATTTGATCGAAAATTATCCAGGTTTTAACAACGGCATTAAAGGTTTTGATCTTGCAGTAAAGCTTAAGACTCAAGCAAAGAAATTTGGTGCAAAAATAGTTTATGATGAAGTTACCGACATTAAAACCAATTTAACGAAAAAGGTAATAACTGTAAATTCAACTTATTATGAAACTAAAAGCATCATTATTGCCGCAGGAATGAGCGCAAAAAAAATGAATATACCCGGAGAGGCTAATTTTATAGGCAAAGGTATATCTTTTTGCGCTATATGCGACGCTCCTTTTTACAGAGATAAAGACGTCTTGATCGTCGGTGGCGGCGATTCTGCAATTCAAGAAGCTATACATCTTTCAAAATTCGTAAAAAATATTACTATTGTCCACAGAAGAAATGAATTAAAAGCTTCTAAAATTTTGCAGGAAAGAATGGCTTCAAATTTAAATATTTCGGTACTCTATGATTCTGTGCCAAAAAAAATTTGCGGAAAAGACATTGTTGAAAAAGTAATTGTAACAAATATAAAAACAAACGAAGATAAAGAATTAAAAGTGAACGGTATTTTTGTATTTATAGGACTGATACCTAACACTTTATTTATCTCGAATACTGTTTTAGATGCAGCAGGTTATGTTTTAACAGATGAAAATATGAGAACTGCAATTCATGGTATTTTTGCCTGCGGTGATATAAGAAAAAAACAATTGAGGCAGGTTATAACTGCGACTTCAGACGGCGCTCAAGCAGCCGTGAGCGCCCAGCAATACATAGAAAATCAAGCCACTGCAAATCATTAATTTAAGTATAATAAGTATAAGTAGTTTTAGATCCATTCTGTAGCATTGACACAATTCTTGTTGCTAAAGCTAAAACCTTGTGTATGCACACAATAGGCATTTGATAGTCTTATCCTCCTTCAACTCTCTTATTTTATAAGCTACAAGATTGATAAATGTGATATTGCTTTATTGTAGTGAGAATAAAAAAGTAAAGTAATGACTCTAACAATAAAAAAATCATACTAGCTTTGATGCTAAGTCGCACTATTTGTTCGTGCATAACAATTACTTACTAGGATTCGGCAATGCTACTATATGGCTTGCGGGATGAACAAAATTTATTTAAATAAAAGAATTTAAAAGTTAAAAACATAGACATATCACAACAGTATTGTTTATCATAAAATCTAGAACATATTGATATATTCGTTTGAAGCTTTATAAAAAGAATAAAATTGCTTATTAAATAAATCTTGTAAAAGATTTCTGGAATATTCTCAAGGCTGCCTTATGTAATTTTATAGGAGCACAAATAATAAATACATTTATGCCTATGATTTACTATGGGCTTTAAAAGAAAATATGTTAAAATAAGTGGTCTTTTTGCGAAGAAGCACAAAAAAATTATGTTGAAAGCATCTCAAAAGCTTTAAACAATTGTAAAAAAATATTTAAAAGAGAACTATAATGTCTTTTTATATTAGCACATGATAAATATAATTTATATCCTGAAATCGCAAAAAAGCCAAAATGAAAATAGTAAACACTTTTTATACAAAAAAATAAAGTAGATTACGATGGATTGAATTTTTTGGCGTTGTGCTAGACTTCCTTTAAAAATAGGAATTCGCGAATATACTAACATATAATAATAATCCATACTGATATTGCTAAACTTGAAAAGATTGGGAAAATGGATTTAGATAAAAATAAACAAGTACTTCAAAAATCATATTAAATCATGAAGAAATTTTTAATTATAGACGGTAATGCGTATATTCATAGGGCATATCATGCTTTGCCGCTGCTTTTCACTTCAAATAATCAACAAGTTAACGCAGTTTACGGCTTTATAAAACTATTGTTTAAAATAAAAAATAGTTTTAAACCAGACTATATTGCAGTTTGTTTTGATTATCCTTCAAAAAACTTCAGACATGAAATATTTAAAGATTATAAAGCCAACAGAAAATCTCTTGATGATGCTCTTATAAATCAGATGCCTATTGCAAGAGAAGCAGTAAAAGCTTTAAGCATTGCAGAAATAGAAATAAAGGGGTATGAAGCTGACGATTTAATTGCTACATTAACAGAAAACAATAAAAGAAATTCTGTGCAGACGATTATTGTAACAGGCGATAAAGATATTTTACAATTGGCAGAAGATGAAAACGTTTTAATTTGGAACGATTCTAAAGATATTATGTACAACAGAAAGAAAGTTGAAGAAAAATATGGAGTTGCTCCAGAACAGCTTGCATCTGTTTTTGCTTTGATGGGCGACATCGCCGATAATGTACCTGGTATAAAAGGCATTGGCGAAAAAACTGCTGTAAAACTTGTAAAAGAATTTGGACACCTCGAAAACATTTTAAAAAATGCAAATTTTGTAAAAGGCAATGTTGGAAAATTGTTACAGCAGGGCATAAATGAAGCAGTACTTAGCGCAAAGTTAATAAAGCTAGATAATCAAGTTTCTTTAGATTATAAACTTGAAAATTTTGAAAATAAAGATTTAGATAAAAACAAAGCAGTCTCTTTTTTTAAAAAATATGACTTCAAAAGTTTACTTGAAAAGCATTTAGACAAAAATAATAAAATTCAAATACCCGTCACTCCAAATGAAACACAGTATAATAAAGACTCTGAAATAGAGTATCGACAAATACATGCAGCAACAGCCACATCACAATATTTCCCAATAACAGAAGAAGCATTTAAATTTGAATCAGAAATAGTAACAACGTGCGAAAGAGCCGTTGAAATTGCAAAGATAATGAAAAAAGCTGAAACTGTTGCAATAAAAACAATAGGCCATTTAGCTAATTCTCTAATTGTTCAAATTGCAGGCATATCGTTGTGCATTGAGAACAAAATTTCAGGCAAAACTTTAAAGAAATCTTTTTATTTCCCCGTAGGACATAATGATTTAACTGCAAGGCAAATGACTTTTGACGACTTTAAAGAAATTTTTAAACCTATATTTTCCTCATGTAAAATAAAAAAAATTGGACATGACTTAAAGCAAGAAAAAAATATATACAATATGTTAGGAGTTGAACTTAATAATATATTTTTTGATGTAATGCTAGCTTCGTATTGTATAAATCCTGCCAAATCACATAATATAACGAATATATCGAAAGAATATTTAAATTTTACGGCTGGAGATGAGACTTACCTTGGCAGAGGCATAAAAAAGGTTGCTTTTGCCGATACTCTAATAGAAGACAGCGCAGAATATGCAAATTCAATTACAGCTGCGGTTTTTGCAATACACAAAATCCTCGATTTACAAATAAGAGAAAAGAACTTTACCTCACTTTTTTTTGATATAGAAATACCTTTGATTGAAGTCCTTTCTGAAATGGAACTTTCCGGAATAAAGGTCGATTTGTTTTTTCTGCACAACTTTAACGAAAAAATTGTTTCTGAACTTAAAAAAATTGAAAAGAATATATATAAAATTGCAGACAATGAATTCAATATTAACTCGCCCAAACAACTTTCTTCAATAATGTTTAAGAAACTCAACCTTCCTGTAGTCAAAAAAACTAAAACAGGCTATTCTACAGATGAGGCAGTACTAACTGAATTATCATCATATAAGTTTCCTGTGGAAGTTTTAAAATACAGAGAGCTACAAAAATTAAAAAGCACTTATATAGATCCCATAACAAACTACTGCACTTATTGTGACGATAAAGTTCACACTATTTTTAACCAAGCCGTAACAGCTACCGGAAGATTATCCTCAACAGAACCGAACTTACAAAATATTCCCATAAGATCTGATTATGGAAAAGAATTCAGGAAAGCATTTGTGCCTGAAAGAAATAAAATTTTTATATCTACTGACTATTCACAGATTGATTTAAGAGTTTTAGCTCATATTTCAGAAGACAAAAAACTTATTGAAGCCTTTAAAAAAGGACTGGACATACATAGTACTACAGCAAGAGAAATTTTCGGCATACCCAATGATCAACCTCTGCCCGAAAATTTAAGAAATGCAGCAAAATCTATAAATTTCGGTATAATTTACGGTATGTCTCCTTTTAGCCTTTCAAAACAACTGAATATTTCGTTTGGGCAGGCTAAAGAATATATCGACGGCTATTTTGACAGATACATAGGAGTAAAGCTTTGGATGAAGCAGATTGTAGAGCAGGCGTCAAAAAACGGCTATGTGTGTACTATCACAGGTAGAGTAAGATATATACCTGAATTGCAGTCAAAAAATGTTCAAATTAGAAATGCCGGCAAAAGAATAGCTTTGAATATGCCAATTCAAGGCAGTTCTGCAGATATCATTAAGATTGCTATGATAAACATATATAACGAACTT
>JAISRA010000083.1 GCA_031273885.1 Endomicrobium sp. | reverse complement strand
CTATCAACTTCTTTTTTGATAGCTTTGTCGTTTATTCCGTCAATATAAATACCATATTGTGCCTGATATTTTTTTCCACAGAATTTTTCTATCCAATGATATAACTTTATCCTTTTTTCTGGATCTTCTTTCCCGTTTGAAAGCAGTTGTTTCATTACTTTCATCTGATAGATAATGTAACAAATTATGAAAATATGAACCATATTCAGATAGGGGTAAAGTTTCGTGTAACTTACCGGAACTTGACTTATATTATTCACAAAAACAGGTGACTGTACCACAAAAGTAACAAGAAAAGTTGTTACAGTAATCCAAAGCATTGCCGATTCTTTATTGTTCGGTAACCACCAAGTCAATTCGCTTTTTTCATTTTTGTCTTTCATATTTTATTTTGTATTTTTTGATTTTTGTCTTCATTTTCTTTAAAAATATCTTGAAATTCTTCCAAAGATTTTTCCGTTCTTGCTTCATTTGCCTCATTTATGTAGTACCACGCTATTTTCTTTTTTGAAAACAAGTGGACTATTTCGTAAAGAATAGTTATTCTTCCTGCTATTGAAATAATTTGTAGTGCCCAAAACATTTCAATCTTTCGATCTCGAAATACAGCGAATATCTGAGCAGTAGCATATATAAAAAGAATAAGTTTTGACAGGGAATCGATTTTTGTATAGTGGTTGTTTAGACGCCCCCATATCCCAAAAATGGCAATAACTGAAAAAACGGCAATAACAATGTCTATTAAAAAATCAATTTCTTTTTTATTCAAAATAAAAATGTTTACAATATTTAAAGCCATTATAAGTCCAAACGCGAAAAACACAAATGTTCCAATCCACGTATAAGAATTAGCATGGCGTTCTTTGTCAAACACTTTTGTTCTGATATGCAGAGTTGCAAAAAGAATTAGTAGTAAAACATTCATAAGCATATCAAGCCCCTCTGATGCAATTCCCCACCATCTATGACATTTTAATGGTTTTATTTCAAATTTTTCTCTTTTCTTTCTTTCTTCTTGTTTTTGTTTACCAATTTGGATGAGATAAGATTTTTTGTTGTATCTAAACCACTTGTTTTTTAGCACATTAGCATCTGTTATTTTTATGCTGTCCTTAAAATTGTTTGCATTATTTAATACTAATGTATCATTAAATAATTTGCTGTCTATTTTTATAAAAAATTTCAGTTCTTGACTTGCAAAAACAGTATCAATGGTATCACTGTTTTCATACACATACATAAAAGTACTCAAAGAGTCTATTTTAGAAGAATCATAAAATGATAATTTGACATTCAAAGATACTAAAAGCGAATCACTTTTTTCTCTGGTACGAGTTATAAAATTTGCACTGTCATAAGGAGTAGTCTGTGGAACAAAAGTTGCCAATGTTCCTTTTTTATCCGGTATAGTGTCAAATTTTAATTCCAAATTCAAAACGCCTGTATTTATATCAACGCTTTGTTCAATGCAACCTTTTATACATAGTACTAAACACATTATGATAAATAAAACAAATACCCAAATCCATGTGTATAAAAATATTCTTCTTGTTTTTTGTGTTCCATTTTCCAACTTTTTTTTACCGTTTGGTTCTACTTTGCCAATCCAAGTCTTTGTGCCAAAATATTTTTTTAATTCATCCAAATCAATATGTAATGGAATTAATTTTTTTTCCTCCCCTTCTTCGTCTTTTTCAAGCACTATTGATTTAACTACAAATCTAATAAGCAAAATTAATATCAATAAAGAAACGACAGCAGAAAAACAGTACAGCAAAAACGTTTCTTCCATTTTTATATTATTGAATATGCTTTCTTCAATATGCTTATATATAGTATATATAGAAATCGCATAAACTATTGTAACAATAATCCAAATCAACCAATAATATTCGTTATATTTCGACTCAAAATTCTTCTTATTTACTAAACTTATAGATATTAACAATAAGCCAATAAAAATAGCAATATAAGTATAACTCCAAAATAAATCTAAATTTAATGTACTGTTCTGTTTAACGTAACCGTAACACACAACAAATACTATTAAATTAACCAACCATAGTACAATTCTCAAAAATGGAGTGAATTTCAAATGGTTGTTTTTTAAACGCAAAGAACACAAAGAATACAAAGTGTTCTTTGCAATACACTTTGCGCCCTTTGCGTTAAAATAGTTTCTTACGATGCGACGACAATTTGAATTGCACCCCAAACGTTTCAAAAGTTTCGCAAAAACTTTAAGTTGCTTTGTCAACGTAAATCGCTTCTTAATTGGAAACCATACTAAGAAAAACAAGCACATAATAACAACAAATAAACAGAGAAAAAGCGGGTTTACGCAATAAACAAAAATACCCTCAAAAATACCAAGCACTACGATTAGAGTACCCCAAAACCAACCTTTACCCAAATTGTCGTCAAACCATTTTTTGATATCTGTTGATTTTACCCATATTAGTATTAGTAAACACAACGACACTAATAATAAAATTAATTCCATAAATATTTATTTTTGAGTTTAAAATTCTGTTGTTAAATGTTATTGTGTAAGATGTCTCGACTTCACAGGGCATAAAAAAAGTCCCTCTATTTCGGAGCTTTCTTTGTTTTTTTAGATGATATTTTGCAGCAACAGGTTTGCGTTCAATGCCATTTTGGAAAAGGCAAACCAT
>JAISRA010000075.1 GCA_031273885.1 Endomicrobium sp. | reverse complement strand
CTTACTAATAATCAAGGTCGAACTGTGGATTTTAAAAATACTGTTATCATAATGACGTCAAACATAGGTTCGCAGTATATTCAATGCAATGATAATTATGATGATATGAAAATTAGAGTTACGCAAGATCTTCACAACTATTTTAGGCCGGAATTTTTAAATAGAATAGATGAAATAATAATATTCCAAAACTTAAATGAACGTCAGTTGAATAAAATTGTTGATATACAGATTAAATCTTTTGAAGATCGTCTTGAAAAAAGAAAAATACATGTAGAACTGACAAACAAAGCAAAAGATTTTATCGCTTCAAAAGGATATGATCCTGCTTTTGGTGCAAGACCTTTAAAAAGAGCTGTACAAACATATCTATTGAATTTTCTTTCCTCGAAACTTATTTCGGGAGAGTTCAAAGAAGGCGACAATATTATTGTAGATGTGCCTAAAAAAGGCAAAGATAATTTAGAATTTAAAAAAAAATATATAAATTAAAACTCTTTATGTTTTTTAACTATTTAAAACATAAAGAGTTTGTTATATGAACACAATATTTGCGGTATCATGAAAATTAAAACTTATCTCATGTTGTGTCAAATTCATCAGTTTTTAATTCGTATGATATTACATTTATTTTGTGCACCAGTAGATATGTGTTATGATGTCTTTGTTATAAATTATACCGTTAAATATGTGCACTAAAAATGCCAATTTATTAGATTTAACAAAAGTTTTGAGTATTCAATTAGAGTCAAGTTTGATAAGTAAACAAACGCTACCAAATGAAATATTACGATAAAATTGGACAGAAGATAAAATATTTGATACAATTCCTTTGTCATTTAATGATATTAAAAGCACGGAAGTCAAGGAGTGATAATATGGCATTTGTTAAAAAAGAAATAGTTGAGCAGTATAAAATACATGCAACTGACACTGGCTCTTCTGAAGTGCAGGTTGCTCTTCTTACAACGAGGATAAAATATCTTTCAGATCATTTTCAGAAATTCCCAAAAGATTTTGCTTCTAGACTCGGATTTCTCAAAATGATAGGACAGAGAAGAAGATTGTTAGATTATGTCAAAAAACATAATAAAGAAAGTTACATTTCTTTGATCAAAAAATTAGAGCTTAGAAAGTAAAAAAACTAGAGCCTAGCAAAAAAACATAAATGATACAAGTAAATACTTGACCGTATATGTATAAGTAATGCAAGTATTTGTTTTGGTCTTTTGTGCGAGGATAGTGTTGGGCACACAATGGAGTTCAAAATGGAGTATTTTAAGAAAAAAATAGAAATTGCCGGTAAGGAATTTGTTATAGAGTCCGGCAAAGTTGCAAAGCAGGCAAATGGTTCTTGCACTGTAAGATTAGGTGAAACAATAGTGCTGGTTGCAGTAGTTGCTTCTAAAGATCTTAAACCTGGTATAGATTTTACGCCTTTGACAGTAGATTACAGAGAAAAAACGTACGCTGTTGGTAAAATCCCTGGAGGTTTTTTTAAAAGAGAAGCTAAACCCAGAGATAGCGAAATATTAGTGAGCAGACTTATAGATAGAAGTATTAGACCTCTTTTTCCTGAATGTTGGAAAAATGAGACACAGGTATTTGCTGGCGTACTTTCGCATGACGGGGAAAACAATTCTGATATAGTTTCTATTTTGGGTGCTTCCATTGCATTATATACGTCTGATTTGCCGTTTACAACACCTATAACTTCTGTTAGAATAGGTAAAGTAAATGGACGTCTTATTGTAAATCCATCAATCTCAGAACAAAAACTAAGCGTTTTGGATTTGGTTGTAAGCGGAACTGATGAAGCTTTAACAATGGTTGAAGCAGGTGCACAGGAACTCGCAGAAGCTGAAATGCTTGAAGCTTTAAATTTTGCAAGAGAAATAATAAAAGAAATATGTTTAGTTCAAAAAAAGTTGCCTACGAAAGTAAAAGTTTCTGTTGAAGAACCTCAGTATAATGTAGCGTTGAGGACAGATATTGAAGCTGAAGCAATTGAAAAAGCTGAATTCAGTGTTACAATCAAAGAAAAAAATGAAAGAGATTTTTTTTGGACATCATTTAAAAAGGATATATCAGCAAGACTTCTCAAAAAGTATCCTGAAGAATTGCCTGCTACTATAGACATAATATTAGAAGATATTTTCTATAAAAAGGCAAGAGAGCTTGTTTTAAATAAAAAAATTCGTACAGATGGGCGTGGATTAAAGGAGATAAGACCTATAACTTGCGAAACAGACGTACTATCTAGAGCACATGGCTCCAGTTTATTTACAAGGGGTCATACGCAGGCATTAGTAACTGTAACTCTTGGAACTCCAAGCGATATGCAGGTTATGGATGAACTCGCAGGCGAGTATAAGGAACGTTTTATGCTTCATTATAATTTCCCAGGTTTTGCAACCGGAGAGCCTAAAAGCGAAAGATCCACCACTAGAAGAGAAATTGGTCATGGTAATTTAGCTAAAAGAGCTTTGAAGCCAATTTTGCCAAATGAGGAAGATTTTGGGTATACAATAAGGATAGTATCAGATATATTGGAGTCAAATGGTTCTTCATCAATGGCATCAGTTTGCGGAGGATCCCTTGCTTTATTTAATGCAGGTGTACCAGTAAAATCAAGTTGCGCTGGCATTGCAATGGGTCTTGTGAAAAAAGATGATAATTACGTTATCCTAACAGATATAATGGAAATGGAAGATCATCTTGGAGATATGGATTTTAAAGTTGCCGGTACAAAAAACGGTATTACAGCTCTACAGATGGATATAAAAATTTCAGGGCTTACTACTGAAATTCTGGCTCAGGCATTAGATCAGGCAAAACACGGGCGATTTTACATACTAGACAAAATGGACGCCGTAATTTCGTTCCCTAAAAGTAATCTTTCAAATTACGCTCCCCGTATGGTTACTTTAACAATCCCTCAAAATAAAATTGGCGAACTTATAGGTCCAGGTGGAAAGAATATAAGAAGACTTCAGGAAGATAACGGTGTTAAAATAGATATTGAAGAAACTGGAAAAGTATTCATTTCCGGTACAGAATTGGCAGGTATTGACTGCGTAAAAGAATATGTTGAGTTTATGGCTACTGAAGCAGAAATTGGTAAAATATATAATGCAAAAATTACAAAACTTATGCCATTTGGAGCTTTTGCTGAAATTTTACCAGGTAAAGAGGGTTTAATACATATTTCACAATTTTCGAACCAACGTACAAAAAAAGTTGAAGATGTTGTCAGAGAGGGTGATGAGGTTAAAGTGAAAGTAATTGAGATAGATAAACAGGGAAGAATTAATTTGAGTGTGAAAGCAGCAAATTAACAGTGAAGTTAGAGAACGGGAAATACAAAATTAATAGATTACAGTGCCGTTAATTTTTATACCCGCTAGTCAATCTTCACTTTTAATTGAAAGGGTTAACATGACTAATGATATTAAAAGCAAGATAAAGTCTTTTTATGAAATAATGAAAGAGGAAAAAATCCAGGAACTTAAAGTAAACTCAAAAGATTACAGTGTTTGTATAAAACGTAAAGATAATAGTGAATTTATAGTCCAAAAAAGACAAGCAGTTGTACAGCAAAGTCCTTTAGTTGATATAATTAAAAAAAAACCATTTGTCTCAAGTGAAACGATAAAATCCCCGATAACCGGTGTATTTTATAAATCACCTTCTCCATCATCTCCTGTGTTTGTAAATGATGGAGATATTGTTGAAGTTGGAAAAACTATATGTATAATTGAAGCAATGAAAGTTATGAATGAAGTAAAAGCCACGTTCAAAGCAAAAATAATAAAAGTGCTTGCAGAAACCGGCAAATCTGTAAATTCAGGACAGGATTTGTTTGAAGTTGAAAAGGTGTAAACTAATGAATGAACTGTCATTGAAAATAGGATTGATTGCAGAGGAAGTGTGGCAATACTTATTGGAAAATGGGAAAGAAGCATCTACAATAAAGATCAAGACAAATCTTGAAATGTCTAATACAACGCTTTATCTTGCATTGGGTTGGCTTTTAAGAGAAGATAAAGTTAATATAATACAAGATGAGTACAGCTATCTAATTTCTTTAAAATAACTTCCACAAAGTTTTTGGCGAAAAGGATTGCTTTCGTGGGAAAAAACAAACAATCTAAAAGTAGAAAACAGCGAGATGATATTAGAATAAACAGAGAAGCTTCAGCTCTCTCTTTTGCTTTGGCAGCTTTTTTAAGTTCTTATGCATTTATAGTCCCGGATAAAGCAGGCATACTCGGGCGAGCATTTTCCGCTGTTGTTTCTAGCATATTTGGATCGGCGGCGTATATTTTACCTTTTATATTTTTATGGTATTTTATAATACATATCAAGCAGTCTATAGAAATAAGAGAAAAACTTGATTTTATGTGGGCTATTTTTTGTTTGGTTTCATCATCTATTTTGATTGAAGCCACACATTTTATGTTTAAGTCAAAAGTTTCAGGTGGCTGGATAGGCATTAACTTGTATCCTTTTTTGAAAGAACTTTTTGATGAACGACTTACTTTCTTTGTTACTTCAATAATATTTGCGATATCAACTGCAAAACTTTTTAGAATACCTATAATGAGAATTTTTCGCAATTTTTTTAGAAAATTGAAAAAAGATGTAACAAAATCTAAAGAAATAATAATTCAAAATGCCATTCAGAAGAATGCAGATTTTATTGTACAAGAAAAATCAAATTCTAATTTTTTTCGACAAAAACCTGTAAATCCAAATATTGTAAGCAAGCAGGAAAAAGAAGATGGCATAATGCAATTAACTGGTGTTAAACAGAAAACAGTTGCCAGTAAAAAATTTAATTATAAACTTCCTTCTGTTGATCTGTTAAAAAAAGACGCTGTATCAAATTTTGCGACAAATAAAAGCGAGCTTTTAAAAAGAGCTGAGCTTTTAAGAATGACTCTTGCAGATTTTGATATTAGTGCAGAGGTTAAAGATATTATTCCTGGGCCCGTAATAACGCGTTATGATTTAGTTTTAGCTCCCGGAATAAGAATACAAACCATATTCAATATTGTAGACAACATTTCTCTAACTATGCGCACTGCCTCAATAAGAGTTGTCCCGATACCTGAAAAGGCTGTTGTTGGTATAGAAGTACCAAATCCTTCAAGTGTTATTATTGGGTTAAGAGGAATTTTGGAAAGCAGCTCTTTTGAAAATTCGAAATCTCTTCTTACATTGGCTTTGGGTAAAACAACCGATGGTTCAAGTTATGTAACTAATTTAGATTCGATGCCTCATCTCTTAATTGCAGGTACTACAGGTTCTGGAAAAAGCGTTGGCATTCATACAATAATACTTTCTATTTTATACAAGGCACGTCCAGATGAAGTAAAATTTATGCTTATTGATCCAAAACGTGTTGAAATGCCTATATACAAAGACATCCCTCATTTATATAATCCGTGTTCGCGTGCGGCGGATGCAGATATTATAACTGCTCCTAAGGAGGCTGCTTCTGCGTTAAAAAAACTTGTTGTGGTCATGGAAGAAAGATACACAAAATTTGCAAAAGCCATGGCAAGAAATATTGAAGATTACAATAATAAAATGATTGAAATTAATGGGGAAAAAGAATTTTATATTGTTGTTATAATAGATGAACTTGCAGATTTAATGATTGTAATGCAAAAAGATATAGAAGACTCTATACAGCGTCTAGCTCAAATGGCAAGGGCTGTGGGAATACATTTAGTTCTTGCAACGCAGAGACCTTCAGTAAATGTTATAACTGGTATTATAAAAGCCAATTTTCCTGCGAGACTGTCGTTTCAGACAACGTCTAAAATAGATTCGAGAGTTATTTTAGATATGCTTGGAGCAGAATCTTTAATGGGTAAAGGTGATATGCTGTTTTTACCTCCGGGAGAAGCAAGACTTGTGCGTCTTCAAGGCGTCTTTATTTCGTTAAAAGAGGCTGCAAAAATTATCTCTTTTATAAATGATCAAAAATTCCCAAGAATTTACGAACCTACTGCTGTTGAAGTAGAAGTAAAAAATGGTTTTAATACAAACAAAGAAAAAGGAATTAAAAATTTAATTCCGGTGCTTAAACTTATTAATGAACGCAGACGAATATCGCAGGATCTTCTGAAAGCAAATTTCGGGAGTTCTGCAAGAGCTACAAATATATTAAGTATTCTTGAAATGGAAGGTTTTATATCAAAACCTGAAGGCACTAACAGATGGCATATAGATTTTGATAAAATTAATCAGTACTTAAATTCTGCGTCCGGGAGTGTAAATTGAAGCATAAATTTTTATCATTTGCCAACTGTGTGTTGAGCTTAGCAATTTGTATTGTTGTTTTCTCTTTGAGTTTTTCTCAAATGTCAAATGATAAATTGAATACTTTGCTTCTGAAAATAGAAAAAATCAACAAAGGAATAAAAACTCTTAAAGTTGATTATATGCAGACTGTAGTTTTTGAAGCAACAAAAGAAAGGAAAATGACTATTGGAACACTTTTTTTTAAAAAGCCTGATAGTATTCACATAAATCAAAGAACGCCACAGATACAAAAAATATATATTAACGGTGAAAATATAACAGTTTATACACCCGACAACAAACAGGTCATAATTGATAAATGGGAAAACGTGATTGACGTGGATTTTGCTCCTGCAAACATAGTTAACTTTGGAAATAGCTGGAGGAAAATAAAAAAAACAAATATAATAAGTTTTGATGGAGAAAACAAAAAATACATAGTTTTTAAAATAATTTCTTTTAAAAAAAATAAAGACTGGTACATAAAAATATATGTTTCAAAGGCTACTATGTATCCTGAAGAAGCCGTTATGGAATCTGACGGAGTAGCAATGAGAATCGTATTTAAAAACTACGCTGTTGACCATGTATTAGATAAAAATATTTTTAGATTAAATATCCCAAATGATGTTGAAGTAATAAAACTTAATTAGGAACTCGCAATGAAAGAAATAGGAAAGATGCTTAGGGAAAAGCGAGAGCATATGAAGATATCTATTGCAGGCGTTTGCAAAATCACTAAGGTTCAAGAAAAATATCTTATAGCAATCGAAAAAGGCGATATGGATGCTTTTTTTGCAGAAGTTTATTATAAAAGCTTTGTTAGATCTTATGCTAATTGTCTCGGACTTGATCCAGAAAAAATAATTGAACTATTTAATGCAAGAAAATATAAACTTGAAAATAAATCTGAAGTACATGAAAATTATTTACATACAAAGTCCAATTTAATTAAAAAAACTAAAAAAGCATTAATTATTTTCGCAGCAGTTATAGTGGCAGTTCTTTTGATAGTTGTTCTAGGCTTGCATAAGCATATCTCAAATGTTTCACCTTATGCTTCTGTAGAAGTTGAAAAAACTATGGAACACGAAAACTTATATGATCAAAATGGAGTTGGCAAAAAAATACAAGATTTTAAGTCTGTAGCAGGGGAAAAAGAGATGAAATTAAAACCTAAAGAAAACCATGCTTGCAATGAAAAACAAAAACTTGTTTTAGAAGCAACTAGTAACGTTTGGCTTAGAATAGATTGTGATAATAAAAAAGTATACGAAGGCACACTTTTACAAGGTAATAAAAAATTGTTGGAAGCTGACAAATCATTCGCATTAAAAATAGGATATGCTCCTGGTGTTAAGGTACTATTTAATGGAGAGCAAATTGATGTTCTTTCAGGATCTGTGCAAAATGTTAACACAGTTGTTTTGAAAAGAAGGGAGTAGGTTAGGTTATGAATTTATGCAAAAAATAGCAATAATAGCTTTGGGTTGTCCAAAAAATACAGTCGAGGCTGAATATCTGTTAGGTGTCTTTAAAAATAAATACCTTGCAATAAGTGATAATCTTAATGAAGCAGATATTGCTGTAATACACACATGTTCTTTTATAAAAATAGCAAGAGAAGAATCTGAAAAATATATTCGCAGGGTTTTGGATGTTAAAAAGAAAACAGGATTACGCGTTTATGTTTCAGGGTGTCTACCTCAATTATTAAAAGAAAAAATGTTAGTGCTTTTTCCAGATATAGATGGTTTTGTCGGCACTGGAACATTGAAAAATTTGCCTGAGTTAATTTTTAACAAAAATTTTAACAGTTTTCTCTTACCCCCCGGCGGTTTAAATAATTCAAATTACAGATTGCTTTCTTCAAATATACCGTCGACATATTTAAAAATTGCCGAAGGATGTGGGCACAAGTGTAGCTTTTGCATAATCCCTACACTTAGAGGCAGATATGAAAGCCGTGCTATAAAATCCTTAACTGATGAGGCTAAAGCATTAGCAAACAACGGGATAAAAGAACTTATATTGGTAGCACAAGACACTACAAATTATGGCAAAGATATTTATGGTGTATTTGCTTTAGATAAACTTTTAACAAAACTTGCAAAAATAAATGGATTAAAATGGATAAGATTGCTTTATGCTTACCCGTCTAGTATTACAGACAAATTGCTTGAAGTCTTTAAAGAATATAAAAATATTTGCAATTATATGGACATTCCAATACAGCATATAAGCAAAAATATTTTGTCTGCAATGAGACGTCCGTTAAGTACTGTCGCTATAATTGAAAAAATAAAGAATAAATTACCAGATATTGTTTTAAGAACTTCTATAATAACGGGATTCCCAGGCGAAACAAAAAAAGACGTGAATGAATTAATTGCTTTTTTAAACCAAGGATATTTCCAATATGTCGGAGTTTTTGAATATTCTAATCAGAAAGAAGCTGACTCGTCAAAATTAAATCAACAGGTCAAGGCTGTTGTAGCAAAAGAAAGGAGAATATTAATAGAGAACACACAATATGAAATTTTTAAAGCAAAAATTGATAAAATAAAAGGAACTACGCTTGATTTGCTTGTTGAAAAGTGTTTAAGCAAAGACAGTAAATATCACATAAAAGGAAGGGGATATTTTCAGTCTCCTGAAATTGATGGGAGTATAACATCGACAACAAATAGTCCTTTGATAGCAGGTAAATTTTATAAAGCTACAATAAAGTGTGTCAGAGGGTACAATATAGAAGCATCTTTTTTAGATTAGAAATTATACTGATTTAAAAACTGTAATAGTGATGGTTTAAGTGGCACATGAGAAAAGTGAAGTTTTGTTATTGTTGTGGCATGTGTGTGTTGTTTTTTTTCTTTAATTTGAAAAATTGATAGGAGCGTAATGAATTTAGCAAACAAACTTACTATTTCAAGAGTATGTATGGTCCCATTTTATATTTTATTTATGGAACTTGGTGGTTTTTATAATAGTATTTTTGCTCTTATTGTTTTCTCTATAGCTTCAATCACAGATTTCTTTGACGGACAGATAGCAAGAAAGAACAAAATAGTAACATCTATGGGAGTATTTTTAGATCCACTTGCAGATAAGTTGCTAATATCAGCTGCTTTTATATGTTTTGTTGAAATTAAGATGCTTGGAATTAGCGCATGGATGGTTATTGCAATAATTACAAGGGAATTTTTAATTACAGGTTTGCGTTCCATTGCCGCTTATAATAATGTTATAATACCTGCAGATAAATCAGGGAAATTTAAGACAACATCTCAAATTATAATAATTATAATAATAATGATGATTTTAATAATCAATGAAGCATTTTTTAAATTTGTCGGCCTAACGCCTGATGTACTTAAATCTTATAACTACGGATCTTATGCTACACTAGCTATTATAATGGAAAAAACTCCTTTTTGGGCAACCCTAGTTATTGTTGTTCTTACTGTTTTTTCAGGGACAAATTATATCTGGAAATACAGAGAACTGTTAAGTGAAAAATGAATAGAGTAATATTATTTTTTTCTTCTGCTTTTGGAGCAGGTTATATAAAATATGCTCCGGGAACGTTTGGAACTTTGGTCGGTGTTTTGCTTTGGGTGTTGTTTGTTCCAAGCATGTACATGTTCCAAATTCTTCTCCTTCTTGCAATACTTATTATTTCTGTTTTGTTTTCTTCTCTTGCTGAAGAGATCTATAGAAAAAAAGACGATCAAAGAATAGTTATAGATGAAGTTGCTGGATTATGTTTTTCTGTAGCATTTTTACCTAAAACGTTTGTATTCTTACTTTTAGGTTTTTTATTGTTTAGATTGATAGATATAAAAAAACCTTTTTTTTTTAAGAATGTTCAAAAAGTAAAAGGTGGGTTTGGTGTTACTATAGACGATATAATAGCAGGCATATTTGTAAATGTTATACTGCATTTTGTAAAATTCGCATTTTATTGATTATAATAGAGATTTTTATATGTCATTTTTTGAATATTTTATTAAAAATAAAAAATAAGAGGTGTTATAATGATAAAAGTAAAGAAAATAATATCCGGATCTTTAGATGTAAATTGCTATATTGTTTATGATTCGGAAACTTTGCACGCTGCAATTATAGATCCTGGCGAAGATGGCAATAAAGTAATTTTTGAGATAGAAAAAAACGCATTTAAACCTGAAATTTTAATTAATACGCATGCTCATTTCGACCATACACTTTCCGATGATAAAATACGTTTGAAGTTTAAAATTCCGTTGGCAATACATAGAAACGAAGAAGCGTTGCTTTCCGATTCAGAGAAAAACGGGTCTGATAGTTACGACATTACCAGAACTGTTAAAAAACCTGACATGCTGTTTGAAAGTAATCAAGAAGTGAAGTTGTCTTTTGCTTCTTTTAAAGTTATACATACACCAGGACATACAAATGGCAGTATTTGTCTATTGTTTGACGGTTTTTTGTTTACGGGAGACACGCTTTTTGCCGGCACAATAGGCAGAACAGATTTTATTAGTGGAAATGATGTAGATATGAGAAGGTCTCTGATCAGATTAAAAAAATTGGATCCATCTTTAATTATTTATCCAGGGCATGGCAGCACAACTACTATGTCAAATGAACTGCAGCATAATCCATACTTGAAAGATTAATATAGAATTTAGGTAAATCTCTATATCCTATATATATATGTGTTATGTCGTAATGATTGAATTTATTAAACATATGTATATAAATTTGAAGTTTTAATTACAGAAGTAAAAATTTAGAAGGATTAGGATGGCAATGTATAAATATGTAAGATGGAGTAAAGAAGCTCAAGATTTTTTTGATAATGTTTGGAAATATAGATGACAATCATAAAGAAGGTTCCACCGCAGGCCACAGATGTTGAAATGGCTATCTTAGGCGCAATGCTTATAGAAAAAGAAGCCATTTTAAAAGTCTTGGATGTAATAAACGAAAGAGATTTTTATAAAGAAATACACAGGCAAATATTTTCAGTGATTTACGATTTATATATCAAGAACCAGCCGATTGATTTACTGACAGTTTCTGAAACGCTCAAAAAGAATGGTATGTTGACCAAAATTGGAGGCACATCTTACCTTAAAAATTTAATAGATTCCGTACAAACCGCAGCAAATGTTGAATATCATGCTTCGATTATAAGCGATAAATCAATTCTGAGACAGCTCATTAATACCGGCTCTACAATAATAGAAGACTCATTTAACGAGCAAA